>DATDLS010000191.1:0-30530 GCA_036519195.1 Occallatibacter sp.
CAATCCGAAAGCGGAAAGCAGATCCTGCAGTTCCGTCACGACTTTGTCAGTCGCAACATTCCGCCATCGAATTGAACAGAAGCGAGCTTTTATTATCAGCGTATGTGCCGTTAGCAACCGCGCATGAATTTGGCTGGTGTGTCTTCTGCGGGGTATTGTTCCGTTAGCATTTCAGACCAGGGGTGCTTCAAGCACCTTGGTTCGCTAAGGTGGTCTTGGGTGCTTCTCGATGCCCGCGAGTTGCTTTCGCGCCCCTGTCGCGAGGGCGATCACCTGGTTTAATGAGGGGCTGAAGACGGTTGCACTGCCGGTTTGCCGGGCGCAGCTTTCGGCGCCAGCGCCGGCTTGATTTGCGACTTCGGCGGAAGAGTGCCGGTAACCGGGTTGGCTTGCTTTTTGAGAGCGGGTTTGGCCGGCAAATCTTCTTCCGAAATGCCAGCGGGCGCAACCACCGCCGGTCGAAGCGCGGTGCTTGCCTTCACTGTCCTGGCTCCTGCGGGAACCGCAAGCGCAGGATGCACGTTGGCCGGCATTCCGGGCGCTTCTGAGGCAGCCTTCAACGTCTTGTCGTCCTCCGTATCGGAGAGAAACTTCTCCTCATCCTTGCCGGCAATCGCCGCCTTCATGAACGTTATCCAGATGGGCAGCGCGGCTTTGGCTCCGGTCTCTTTTTCGCCGAGCGACTGGCGGCTGTCATAGCCTACCCACACCCCGCAAGTCACAGATGGGGAGAAGCCGAGAAACCATGCGTCGGTAAAATCGCTCGTTGTCCCTGTCTTGCCGCCAAGCGGATGCTTCAGCTGCGTCGCGGCGCCGCCGGTTCCGAAGCTGGTCACAGCGCGCAGCAGGGTCATCATCGTGCGCGCTGTCTGCTGGTCGATCACTTCGTTCACCGTAGGCGCGTCCTCCCATAGCGTGATGCCGTCCGCATTCGAAACTTTGCGAACCAGCCGCGGTGTCACGCGGATGCCATCGTTGGGAAATACGGAATAAGAGGCTACCTGTTCATTGAGCGTAATCTCCGCCGCGCCCAGCGCAACCGGCAGATACGCCGGAATATTCGATGTCACCCCAAAGCGGTGCGCCAGGTCGATGACCTTGTGAATGCCCACGCGGGCCGCCAGCTTGAGCGCGGGAATATTGCGCGACTCGGCAAAGGCGTTGGTGATGGTCATTGCACCTTTGTAGTCGTTTTCGTAGTTGTGCGGCGTGTAGCCTCCGAAGCTCACCGGAGCGTCCACGATGATGTCGGTTGGCTTGACGCCTGCTTCAACGGCTGCCGTGTAGACATAGGGCTTGAAGCTTGAGCCCGTCTGCCGCTCCGATTGCGTGGCACGGTTGAACTGCGAGAGCGCGTAGTCGCGGCCGCCGACCATGGCCAGGATGTCGCCTGTCGAATTGTCGATCGCCATGAGCGAGCCTTCGGCACCCGAGTCCTGCTCCAGCGTGGCGCGACGCTGTTTGCCTTCCATCGTATCGGACAAGTGAACGTAGATGATGTCGCCCGGCTTCACCAAGTCGCTGCCGGAGCGCACGCCGGTCCACTTCCAGTCCTCCTGCAGCAGCACTATCTGCTCGTTGCCGATGCGCGCCTGAATTTCCAGTGGCAGATCGCTGGTCACCACAGCGTGGGCGTAATCGCCGGAACGGAGCATCACTGCCCAATCGGGATGGTGGTAGTCTTCAATCGCTGTTCCTTGATCCAGAACATTTTCCAGTTTGCCTGTCCACCCCTTGCGACGCTCATAGGTAGCCAGTCCATCCTCGACGGCGCGGTTGGCCGTTTGCTGCAAGTCAAGATCGAGTGTGGTCTGAACCTTCAAACCAGCCTCATGCACCTGCTCGGCGCCAAACCGCTTTTCCAGTTCGCGCCGCACTTCCTCCTGGAACCACGGCGCCACCGATCCTTCCGGTTGCGTGATGTGCAGCCCCAGCGGGGCGTTGCGCGCCTGTTCTGCCTGCTGGCGGGTAATGGCCCTGTCGGCTTCCATCTCGGAGATCACTAGGTTGCGGCGGCGCAGCGCCTTCTCCGGGTAAATCAGCGGAGAAAAGGCCACCGGCCCTTTGGGCAATCCGGCCAGTAATGCGGCTTCTTCCAAGTTCAGATCTTTGGCATGCTTGGAGAAATAATACTCAGAAGCTGCTTCGAAGCCATACATACCGCTGCCGAGGTAAATCTGGTTTCCGTAGAGCGTAAAGATCTGCTCTTTGGTAAAGGCGCGCTCGATTTGAATAGCGAGATAGGCTTCCTGAATCTTGCGCGTCGAGGTGCGCTCGGAGGAGAGAAACAGGTTGCGTGCCAACTGCATGGTCAGGGTGGAGGCACCCTGCGCGCGGCCGTGGCTGCGAATGTCGTGCCAGGCCGCGCCGGCCACGCGAAACACATTGATTCCCCAGTGCGACTCGAAACTCTTGTCTTCAATGGAGATGACGGCCTGGCGCAGCACAGGCGCGAAGTCGTTGTAATTGACCAACTCGCGCCGCTCCAGGGCAAACGAGCCAATGACCCGTCCCTTGACATCGTACAGCTCCGTGGTGGTCGAGGGCCGGTAGCGTTCCAGGTCGTTGATCTGCGGCAGGTCGACCGAGTAAACCAGCGTCAACCCGGCGAGCGAGCCGGTAATGACCGCCAGCAGCAGAAGCACGGCCAGCGTGAAATGTCCCGCCAGCTTGCGCCGAGGCGGCGCAGCAACGACCGGCGTTGGCGTCCGCCGGGGACGCACGACCTGCTTCGGTTCTGGTCGCTGGGGGGGGTAGACTGGCAAGCGATTCAGGCCTCGTCGGCATCTTTGAACGTGCGCACCAGAAATGCCTTAGCCTAAGGCTAGCATTATCGCGTTCTAAGCGGACGAGCAGAACCGAGCAGGCGAACCATTCCATGCAAGACTGGGAAGTTCGACCTGGCCGGGGGCCGGCGCGGAACTTTTGCCGCGCCCGGCCCACAGTTTCCTCACTTGGCCAGCGTGTAAAGGACCTGGACCGTGGTGTCGACTTCGATCGGGTTGCCGTTCAAAAGATAGGGCTTATACCGCCATTGCCGCACCGCATCGAGCGCTGAACGTTGCAGTGGGGACGGGCCGCTGACCACGCGCAAATTGGCCACCGTTCCATCTTTGGCAATCACCGCCGCCAGGACCACCTTTCCTTGCACGCGATCCTTCTTCGCCTGTTCCGGATAAACCGGCTGCTTCTTGGTCTCCGGAATCATCAGATCGCCCCGTACACTCATCCGTGTTGGGGCATTTCCATGCGCCGGCGGGGTATTAATGTCCATGCGCAGGGCCAGTGCCGAAGTGCAGGTGGCAATGGCCACCAATCCGCACGCCGCAACCAGAGCCAGCTGCCGCGCGCCCGTCACTTCAAGTCTCATCCGCGTTAGAAACATAACTCTCCTCTCAAAAATGTTGGCATCGAGAATTCCGATGGCGTGAAGGACGCGCGGCGCTTTGCTGTCTGCCAGCAGCCGCGCCAACTCGAGCAGCGATCGTCGATAACTTTCTCGCCCTCCGACGGCCTCCGCGGCCATCGCATCGCACACCAGTTCGCGCGTCTCCGCCAGCCGCGCGCGGGTCAGCCAAAGCAAGGGATGGAAGGCAACCGGGAGGGCAACGATTCCGTAAAACAGGTTCTTGGTGAAATCCCGCCGCCGCATGTGTGAGAACTCATGCGCCATCACGGCATCCAGTTCTCCGCTGCTGAGCCTGTCCAAGAACTTCGCCGGCAGCAGCAGCGTGTGCCGCCGCACGCCCACGGTTGCCGGCCCGGCGATGGCGGCGGCGTTTGCAAATCGGACTTGGCTCGGGTCCAGTGCGAATGTTTGCTGCAACCGGCTTGAGCTGCGCGCCGCTTCGCCCGCCAGCTTCAACGGGATGGCTCGTCGCCGCAGGTCTTCGGTGGTCCACAGACTCCAGGCCAGCCGTCCCGCACAATAGAGCACCGCTGAGAGGTAAGCTGCGGCAATTGCCAGCAAAGCCTCCGCTGTATAGCGCGGCAGCGCCATGGCAGAGGCTGTTCCCTCACCAAGAATCACGCGCACGTGATCCTTTCCCGCGCCGCCGTGCTCGAACCAGAGCGCCAGCGCCCACGCCTGGCGGCCCAACTCGTTCAGCTCAACGTTGCAAAGCGGCAGAACGGGTTCCAGCAGCAGCGCTGACACCCACACCCGATGCTCCATGCGCGGACCCGCTCGCCGCGCCAGCCGCGCCGCCGTCCACGCCGCCAGAAACACCAGGGGAACCTGCCACAGCGCGTTCAGCAGATAGGTCAGCAGCCAGGGTTCAAACCGATCTGTCCATGCACTCATGCGCCGCCTTCTTCCTTCTCCAGCCGCCGGTTCAGCTCCGCAATCTTGCTGGCGTCAATCTGCCGGCTCTTGATCAGGCTCATCACCAGCTCCTCGCTGGAGCCGCCGAACATGCGGTCCACCAAATCGCGCACCGCGTGTCCCAGAGCTTTGGCTTCGCTCACCGTGGCACTATACTCAAACGCCCGCCCGCGCAACTTGCGCCTCAGTTTGCCCTTGCGGTAGAGAATGTTGAGCATGGTCTGCACCGTGGTGTAAGCCAGCTGTTGCTCCAGTCCCGCCTGCACTGCGCTTACATTGCCTGCGCCCTGCCGCCAGATCACCTGCATGATCTGCAGTTCAAGCTTGGTCAACGTGTCCGTTTCGCGTTCGCCCATGGCGCGATCTCCTAATAGATTAGGACAATATGCCGCATCACGGCGCTTTGTCAACTAAGTTCTTAGGAGTTGAGGGCGTGCCATCCGGTCCCGGGCCCAGCCGTTAGGGAGTTCCTGTCTCCGGGGGCAAAACAGAAAGGCTGCTTCGGATCGCTCGATTACGCAGTCCGCAGCAGCCCTCGGGAATCTTTTTGGTGATTTCGACGCGCTCCTGTTACGCGCCCCTGTTACGCGCTCCTGTTACGCGCTCTTGGCCTTGAGCAGGTCGAGCGCCTTGCTCAGCGGCTCATCCCCCTTGGGAGCAGTTGCCTCATCGTCGTCGTCCGGGATCGGCTCGCTCACGGTCACGTTGGGGGTAACCGCGTCGTCCTCAATCTTCTTCCCGTCCGGGCTCTCGTACTTGGCCACCGTCAACAACAGCGCCGCGCCGTCCGGCAGTTCGATTGTCTTCTGCACCGAGCCTTCGCCGAAGGTACGCTCCCCCACGACATCGCCGCGCTTGGCATCCAGAATGGCGCCGGCGGCAATCTCCGCAGCGCCATAGGTGCCGCGATTGACCAGCACGGCCAGCGGCGCATCGGTCAGGAATTTCGCCGCATCGGCGGTGAAGGTCTGGACGGGGAACTTCTGGCCTTCGAGCGTGGCAATGGTGCCCTGTTTGAGGAAGAAGTTGGCCAGACGTACGCCCTGGTCGGCGTCGTCGCCGGTCGAGTCGCGCAGATCAAGCAACACCTTACGGCCCTTGCCACCAGCCTTGATCTTGGCGGCAATCTCGTCGACGCGGGCTGCGGTCAGCAGGCCTGGCTTGAGGTAAAGAATGGTTGCGTTCTCGTATTGCTGCTCGGCCATCGGTGCCTGGTTGACCAGGGTGCGGGTCAGCGTCAGCTTGTCGGGGTCAGACTTGCGCGGACGCACCACGGACAGGTTCACCGTCGAGCCCGGCTTGCCTTCCAGCATCAGCCGGATCACGGCCAGCGACAATTCGCGGGTTGACTGATCGCCAATCGACTCGATCACGTCCCCATCGGCCAGGTGCTCATGGTCGGCAGGAGACCCGGGAACTACGCTGACCACGGTCGCATACCCGAACCGCTTGGACACGTTGATGCCCACCTGGGCCACACCGGTGGTGGGGCGATCCTTGTAGATTTTGTACTCCGCCGGGCTGAGGTAGCTTGAATCGGAATCCAGCGACTCGAGCAACCCGTGCAGTGCGCCCGTCGTGACGTCATTGACGTTGGGCTCGGTCACGTAGTCGGTCTGGATCTTCTTCAGTACCTCGGCGTAGACCCGCATCTGGCGATAGGCGCCATCCTGGTCGCCGCCCGCATGCACGCCAAACAGCCCAAACTCACCCAGTCCAAAGCCCAGGCCGAGCGCGGCGAAAATCGCCACCGACAAAACGAACACAACACGCTTGAAGAATCGAGACACGCGCACCACCACAGCGGCCCGGGAGGAACTAAGGCCGCTCACTCTATAGACGCGAGTATAGCTGAACAGGTGCGCGCGCGGGGGGCTTTTGCGTGGGGGAAAGGGGCAAGGCAGGGCTTAGGGCTGGCACAGCGAGACCCCAAGTTGATCTGCCGCATCGAGTTGTGGGCGTGCCATTGAATCGTTCGACCCTGACCAGAGAGCCAGTTGCGCATCGGTTTTTGACGCCCTTGTCGAATCCATCAATTGTGGATGGGGGGTCGAAGACAGGATCGAACTGATTCTATTTGACTTATAGATTTTTCAACGACGCTCGGAAGGATCGAGGCAGACAAAAAACGCGCTCCCGAAGTACGCACATACTGCCGAACAGCACCTCGTCACGACTTTGATCCAGCCAGGAGGGTCGAAAACCCATGCAAAGCCCGCGACAGTTGCTCGGGTTCTTAGGGACGGGATCAAACGCCCTGAAGCCTCGCTGCAGCACGCATCGAGCGTGCCCCGAAACTGAGCAGCTAAGGTAACGAGCCGGGCCATCACGACAGCCGCACCCAAAGGTCCGAGCTTGACCGAACGGACTCGATCAGGGATGTCTTGAAGCAAATCGAGAGCAAATTCGGACCGGTTGCGGGGCAGGCTTTGAACCAGTGGCTTTCCGGTATCCGCCGACTATCTTCGCCGAAAACGGCATCGTTGATCCGTTTTCGCTTTACCTTTCTCTTAAGGCTGACCAGGACGAGGGTACCGAAACTGCGTTGGAAGAAATGATGGAGAAAGTCAAATGGTGAAGGGCTTGAGGGTGCGCGACATACATGTAGGTACTTGTGCAATTTTTCTGGGGCTAGTATCTTAGCGTAGTAGTACGTAAGGAAACTTCAGCAGATTCCATGGAGGACAGAGACGATGCCTCAATCCCTCGTCGATCTGGAACAACAGCGCAGCGACCTCTTCGAGCAGATGCTGCGCCTGCCCGACTTTCGCAGCGGATCGATCACCACCACCCGTGGCACCTGCGGCAAACCGAATTGCCGATGCCATCAGCCCAACCAGCCCGGGCACGGCCCCAACGTACGCTTGACCCGCAAGGTGAATGGAAAGACCATCACCGAGACCTTTGCCACGCCGGCCGAATTGCACAAGGCGCAACGCGAGGTGGAGGCCTATCACCACTTTCGGGAGCTGGCAGCGCAATTATTGGCAGTCAACGAGCAGATTTGCAGTGCTCGCCCCGTGGAACAGGAACTCACACCGCAGAAAAGAAATCGGCAGATGCAATCCGCCAACAAGTCGCGCGCGAAGTAGATCAACTCTTGTACGTGGTTTTCAGGGGTCGGCGCAAGTCCTGATATCTGGATTTCCCGGTATCTTTCGATACGGTCATTCCAAGTTTGGAGATGCAGTATGGCTTTGGCCCCAATCATCCAACGGACAGACCGGATGGAACCATCGTCTGGGCGATGGGGCGGAGATCGGTGGATCGAACCAGAATCTTCCACGAATGACCCTGCTCTCGAAAGACATTACTCGGTGAACGTGATTGCCGCCTATTGGGGGATTAGTGGAAACACCATACGAAGGATGTTTGAGAACGAGCCTGGAGTAATTGAGTGGATTCAACAGAGAGCCGGTTTGCGCGAGGCTATAGCACTCTGCGAATACCGGAGAGCTTCATGCTGCGCGTCCACCGGCGTTTGCGAAAGTAGAAACCAGATTGTGTCACCACCGGCGACACAATCGGCACTTCATGAAAATGCAGTAGATAATCACTGCAATTGCAGTAATTTTCTACTGCAATGACTCAACTTTCGAGATTGCTATCAGTGCAATTTACTGGAGCAACGACGATAGAGTCTTGAAGAACTCCACTGGAGTTGCGATGCGCAAGCGGGTACGATGCGCCACTGTCTGCGTGAAGTGTTTGGTGTTATTGGTCAATAGCCAATCCGGTTTCGCTGCCATTGCGGACAGCAACACCGGCACGTCGGGCTCGTGGCGTATCAGATGACGGTTGGATCGAACGGCGTCGGCGTCTGGATATGGAATCAGCTCAGGTTTTGTAAGTCTGATGAGGCCGCGATAGTTCTCTATCAATTCATCAGCTTCCTGGGATGAGAGCCGCGTCGCGTGGAGCAGCAGGTTCTCTTCCACTTCCTCGCGCACTGCCTCGGCCAATACCAGACGGCAGATTCTTGCGGCGCAGAAAGACAGCACAGCCTTGTCGAGTCCCCACGGGGAGACAAGGCCGCCCGTGAGGACATTGGAATCCAGGAACAACCGGAGTCTTCGAGCGCCCGTCACTTCTCGCGGTGCCCCCGAGATGCGCGGCGGGATAGAGATTTTGTCGTGCTGGCCGCACCATAGCGGCGCTCATAGACACGCTGGCGCGTCTCCGGTAATGTAGCCAGGATAGCCTTTGGCGTAGCCCCGGCAGCCGTCAGAGCCGAACTGATCTGTTCACAGAGAAAATCGAAACGCTGCTGCTCTGGCAGGAGAATAAGACCATCTCCTAACCGCAGTACGGCAAACGGCGCGCCCGTGGCGAGGCCCAGGTCCTCACGGAACTGTTTGGGAACGGTGAGTTGCCCCTTTTCTCCGATCTTCGTGGTCGTCAAGTATTCGAGAAGTGGCGGTTCAGCAGCCATTGGGGAAACCTCGGTAGGAATATCCTACCACGATGAGGCTTGCGACAGCTGCGCGTTTTCTCGCTGCCGGTAGAGTGCTTCTGCCGGGATCGCATTCTCGTTATCATCGGCTTCTGTTGTGGGCTTGCTTTTTGGAGCACCCATACCGCGTTTGCCCATGTAGGCCAGCCGGTCGAGAGCAGTGACGGCGCTCTTTTCGATGCCTTTGGTTGCCATCCAGGCGTCAATGAGTGCATTGCCGAAATCGTCCGGAAGGGCATCGGCCAGCATCGACGGAAGACCAAAATAGGTCGGCTTTGGAAGGGCCGGGAACGTGAACGTCTGGCGACGGTCCGAAAGGGGCATCGTCAGCGGAGCCAGTTCGATGTCTCTGCGCTTCCAAGCCGGTTCGTACTCGAAGGCGTAGCATCCCAGCGCCGGGTCTGCCGCGGTGGCGCCTACCCTCTTGCCCCAGCGGAGCACTTCAATGACATCAACGTGCTTCATGGATTCCTATGCCGGGATGCGGAAGATTGGCGCACCCGTTGTCTTGCTTTCGAGCTGCGAAGCAAGGCCAAAGGGCTTACCGACGGCTTGGGAGCCAGCAATTCCAGCCCATCTAAGGAGTCAAGAGCTTTGAGAACTCGCAGGAACGACTCGACCGTCGATCCCCGGCCCGCTTCCAGATTCCTCAATGCCTTCTCGGATATCCCGGCCTTCTCGGCAGTCGTAATTTGATCGAGATCCTTGGACTGACGCAAAGCCCGAAGCTGGTCTCCCAGCAAGGCTTGCAGCTCCGAAACCGATTTGAAGGACAAATCGCTCATACCGGCATAATAGTACCGATTAAAAGAATTTTTAAAGGATAAGCGGTATATTTTTACCTTTTAAGTCCATTTAACCTTCATCATCAGCAGACTTGGCAAAGTGGTGGAGGCGGGGACAATCGAACCCGCGATTTGAACGATTTATCTGTAACTTACAGACTATAAAGGCGGCTAGAACGGTTCAAACGGCCCAAAAAGCGATAAAGCGATTCCGCGGTACAAATCTGCCGCAATCCCCTGCCGAATCTCGGCGCCTCCAATACTCATGCAAGACGCCAAGGGCTTGTGATAGGTGATAGGGACCCATGAAACCCGGCTCAACAGAGCCATACTTCAAGCTCAATAGATTTCGTCCCTAGGGATGTTCATCTTCGCCAACTCAAGGGCCAGCATCATCCCCACCTCACGAACGAAGCCCTTTGTTGGTGTCCACCGATCGGCGGGTGTTCGGATTGCGGATGTTGACGGTGAAGAACTCCCAAAATCGACGGCCGCCCTCGGCATGGTCTGAAAGAGAACAGGCAACGTGGGAGCTAGAGGGCGCAGCAGGGCAGGGAAGCTCATCGACGTTCCTTGACGAAAGCCAGGTAGGAACGCATCTCGCCGTCGATCCTGAGCAGAGAGACCAAACCCTCCTGCAACTCGAAGCCAATCTTCCCGAGCACATGTTTGGAACCGATGTTGCCTGGTTCGCAGTGCGCGACCAACCTGCGTAAGCCAAGCTCACCCAAAGCCCAGTCGCTTACCGCACGGCCCGCTTCGGTGGCATAGCCCCGACCCCACGCGGATCTCCGGAGCACATAGCCGAAGTTCGCCGTCCCTGTATTCCAGTCGGTCATGCCGAAGCCTGCTCCCCCGATGAGGACCCCATCCTCCTGGCGCACAATGGCCAGGGTACATTCGGTGCGAGGCGAAGTCTTCTGCTCCTGAAGCCACCCGGAAAGGACGGCATCGGTCGTCTCGGGCGTATTTGGTCCCCAGCTGGTGAACCGTGTCACCTCCGGGTCGCCGGCGTAGACCTGAATCGCCTCGGCGTCCCCCTCGGCGAATTCGCGCAAGGTCAACCGTGGAGATTTGAGAGTGATCGAGGAGAAGGTAAAAGGCTCGCTCAACATATGACGTCCTTTATCATATAGAGATATCAACAGGATTTGAATCTAACATCCGGCGCAGTAGTGGATGAGAACTGTAGACGGGCAGAGTGTTGGATACTTTTCCTGAACCTCAGTGGCTGATCAGCCGATATGGCTCTCGACAAAGTAAGGAATTTTCCATGCCATCGAATCGCTGGAGGGATCATGGCTGCATGGTTGGAAGAAATTAGCACGATCACTGCAAAAGGTCAGACGACCGTGTTCCTAAGTCTGTCCGGCATGCTCTTGGCGTTGATCGAGGCGGCAAGATCGCTTTTCGCGTCGACGATCAGGGAGTTTCTGTGATGCGCGCTGAAGTGGAGCACGAAGACCCCACGGTAGATGCTTTTCTCAAGTTTTAGCGATTGACATGGGACGACGCCCCCAGGCGCTTACCTCCTTTTCAGCGCCGCTGGCAGAGCGTATTGCGGATCTTACGCAGGATGTTTCTGTTGACCTCAGTATGCCGATCGAGGGTAGTGTCGATCTGTGAGTGAGTTTTGAGTCAATGGGTGGAGAGTCTTCGCTCACCCAGTTCTTCTAGATCAGCTCGAGAAGCTGACGACTGCTGTCGCGCTGAGCAAGTCGAACAACCCACAAACATGGCAGAGCTCAGCGAGCGCTAAGCACCCTTGAGCCGCTGCTGCGAGTCAGCCAGGCGCTTTTTCTGCTGACCTCGATCTCGGCGTGCAGGCGCGCCTGCTCCGCGGGCTTGCCTGCCCGGTCAGGTTCACTTCGATCCCCAACCTGAACCCGATCCGAAACATCATCGCTGCCAGGACAGGGCCGCCGGCCATACCTACCAGGAAGTGAGTGCAAGAACATACTGGAGCCAGGAGGTCATTGCGCACCTCCTTGCGCCCCGGCGTCCTTCGCAGGAGCGTCCGTAGGGAAAAACCGCCTGGATCTCACCAATGACCGCCAGTACGCGGCCGGCTTTGCAGCTAGGTTTGTGTCCGAGAGGTCCGGGCCCCGCGGAGACGCGGAAGCATTCCCGGCAGTCATAGGTGAAGCGGTCATCGGCTACGCCAGTCGGGCCCTCCGGCCGGCGGCGAATAGCGTGGGTAGCGAGCGAATTTGCTAGGTAGACGAGCTCGATCAGGAGCGGTTGCTTGGTGGGTGCATCTTCAGAGGCACGGGCGTCGTGGCCATTGCGCGAAAATTCTTCGATCTCCCGAACGTCTGGAGGGGTGTTTTTCGGCATTTGAATCTCCTTGGAGGAGAAGCAAAGGCGAGGAGCAGCCGAAAATGCGGAAAGCGATAGACCTAAGGTATGTCGACCTTAGGTCTATCGCTCTTTTTGCACCGGGAAATGTGCACATCTTGGCCTGATCCTCAGAACCAAGCGATTTCTTAAACTGTGGTGGCGGAGGACAGGATCGAACTGTCGACCTATGGGTTATGAATCCATCGCTCTAACCATCTGAGCTACTCCGCCGCAGGGCGCCAGACTGGCGGATTCGGCAAGGAAATCCCTGCCCCCATGATACGTTCGTCGGGATTGCTGGTCAAACCGTAACAGACTCGGCTGTTACGGTTTGAGTTGCCAAACGAGCACTGCGCGCGACATGGCTGGAAGAAGGGGCAATCACTTCGTGGTGTGGCTGCATGCGCACCATGTGCCATCGGGCTCGGACGGATAACCAACGGGTGGCGGCAGTTCGTCGAAGTCGCGATCGAGTTTCGCCATTGATTTCTGAAGCCAGCTTACGATCTCACCAGGATCAGGCCGGCGCAATGACCCTCGATCAGTCTGTGAGCATTTTGAGCAATGTCTGCAGCATCGTCTTGTTCAGACTTGTGCTCGGCAGCCAAATGGGCATAGAGCCGGTCGAGTATTCAGAACGTGAGAATCTCCAACTTGGGGAAGGCTGCACGGTAGAGGCGTTGATCGAGCGTCATCAGACGATAGCGATCGAGAGCTGCATGCGCACCGATAAAGAAGTCGGCAAGGATCCGGCGCGGCAGTTCCTCTTTGCTCCGCTTGCGTCGCTCCACATAGCTCTGAAATGCCCGGCCCGCCACACGCCAGATCTGCTCGCCCGCTTCCCAATCGACAGGAATCGCAGTGGCGTGGAAGAACGCATCGAGCATCTTCTCCGTGCGTCCCGGCAGCGCCAGCAACTCCGCATAAACAGCCCCGGAGACAGCAAGCGTACCTCGTTCTTGCGCTGAGTCCAGTGCTCTCTCGGAAGCCGCATTCAGCTCCGGGTCGACGTCCCAGAGTGCAACCAGAACATTGGTATCAATGGCAGTTGTCATTCCCCCCGCAGATCCCGCAGCCGCTTTACAATCGCCCGCTTGCCAGTGCCGATTCCCGAATTGCCGATTCCACGGTAGCGGGCAAATGGGCTTTCCGCGCGGACCGGTTTCACCCGCATCTCGCCATTCACTCCTTCCTCAAAGATAAGCCGGTCGCCCGCGCCAATCCCCAAGGTACGGCGGACCAGATGAGGCACGGTGATCTGGCCTTTACTGGTAATCTTTGCTGTCGTCGCCATAAGGATTCCTTACCTTACAAGTATTCTCCTTACCTTCTAGAGCGGGAATACGGTGCCGATCCCGCTCGCCGAATCCATTTTCCGGGGGCTGTCGCCCAACATCGTCTGCCGCCAGCTATTGTAGACTCGCCTGCATGAGCAGGTTACGCATCGCCGCCGTCATTCCCGCGCGACTGAGTTCAACCCGGCTGCCGGGAAAGGTTTTGCGTCCCATTGCCGGCCGGCCGATGGTCGAGTGGGTGTGGCGCGCTGCCCACTTGAGTGGCCTCATGGACCCAGTCGTTGTCGCCACTGATGCCGAAGAAGTTGCTGCTGCCTTGGGCGAGCGCGGCATCCCCTTCGTAATGACCTCACCCGATTGTGCCAGCGGGTCCGATCGGGTGAGGGAGGTGGCGCGGCAGATCGACGCCGACATCTACGTCAACATTCAGGGCGATGAGCCGACACTCACAGTCGAGTTCTTTCCGCCGCTGCTGGCGCTGTTCGAGCGGCCCGAGGTGCAGGTGGCGACGCTTGCCGTGCGCTGCCCGCCCCACGAGGCCGACAATCCCAACGCTGTCAAGGTGGTTACGGCACTGGATGGACGCGCGCTCTATTTTTCCCGGGCAAAGATCCCTTTTGACCGAGACGGGGTCGGCGCCGGGGGCTATCGCAAGCACCTGGGAATCTATGCTTATCGCAAGGCCACGCTGGAGAGGTTTGCGGCGCTGGCGCCGTCGTGGATCGAGCATGTGGAGCGGCTGGAGCAATTGCGTCTGCTCGATAACGGCGTCGACATTTATGTGGCGGCGGCGCCGCGGGACACGATCGGCGTAGATACGGAGGCGGACCTCGAGCGCGCTGAGGCGATGCTGACGGACATGCTGGGTGGGCAGACGCGCACGGTTTGAGGCGGGTGCTTTTGCGGGTCTTTCGATCTCACATACGTGAAACCGAATTGCGCGCAAGAACCGGATAGCGTTCTTGTCGAAGATCGGCGACGATGGTTTCCATGAACAGCAAGCTCCAATTCGCAGAAAAGCCCGGCCCGGGGATTTTGGCAGCAGTGGAGCCCGAATCTGCATGGAAGCAGGTGGTTGACCGCGATCCGGCGGCCACATTTTTCTACGCGGTATCAACGACGGGCGTCTTCTGCCGGCCGAACTGCACGAGCCGCCGGCCTTTGCGCGCCAATACGCGCTTTTTCTCATCCGCCGCTCTAGCGCGTGCCGCCGGCTTTCGCGCCTGCCAGCGTTGCCACCCAGAGTTGCCTGCTGCCAGTCCGATCGAGAAAATTCGAGAGCATATTGAATCGCATATCGATCGCCCGGTGCCTCTGGCAGAACTGGGCCGCGTGGCCCAGTTGAGCCCATTTACCGTACAACGGCTTTTCAAAAGCGAATTGGGCGTCAGTCCGCTGCAATATCAGCGCGCCCTGCGCGCAGCCCGGCTGCGCGGCGAACTGAAGCGAGGAGCAACCGTGACGAATGCGATCTATGAAGCAGGCTTCGGCTCATCGAGCCGCGGCTATGAAGGGGCCGCGCTGGGCATGACACCGGCGCGCTTTGCCAAAGGCGGCCGGGGAGAGAACATCCGCTTCACCACGGCGCGATCGGCCTTCGGCTGGCTGGTTGTCGGCGCAACCGCCCGCGGTCTGTGCTGGCTGGCCCTGGCTTCCACTTCAGCCGAAGCCGAGGCCAGCCTGCGCGCGGAGTTTCCGCTGGCCGCCATCGAACGCGATCCCGCCCTGGCAGGCATGGTTGCCGCTGCTCTGGCTGCGGTGGGTGAAAAGGCGCAGGACTCAAGGGAAAAGTTCGGTAAATCCGGAGAGCCCAACGCACTGCCCGGCGCCCAATTAGATCTGCGCGGCACCGCCTTCCAGCTTCGCGTCTGGCAAGCCCTGCGGGCCATCCCGCGCGGCCAGACACGCACCTATAGCCAGCTGGCGCGCGATCTGGGCAACCCTAATTCGACCCGTGCCGTAGCCCGCGCCTGCGCCACCAACCGCGTTTCGATCCTGGTGCCGTGCCATCGCGTGGTGGGCGTCAGCGGCTCGCTCACCGGCTATCGCTGGGGTGTGGACCGCAAGCGGCAACTGCTTGCTGCGGAGCAAAGCTGACCGAACGCCCCCGCCCATCCTTGCGAATCGTCTCCACCTGAATCCGCAAGGATGGTTTTGTTTCGTTTGAATGCGAGCTTAGAGGCGCGCTCCGCCTGCGGCCTGGATGGTCTGACCGTTGACCCACACTGCGTCATCGGAGGCCAGGAAGGCGGCGATGCTGGCAATGTCGCCCGGCTGGCCAATGCGGCCGAGAGGAGTGTCGGCTTCGGTCTTCTTCTGGAAGTCGCCGCCGATAAAGCCGGCGGCGTGTACGCCTTCGGTCTCTACCATTCCCGGATTCAGCGAGTTGACGCGGATCTTGCGCGGCCCAAGCTCCTCGGCCAGCGCGCCGGTGATCGAGTCCACCGCGCCCTTGGTAGCGCTGTAGACGGCTGCGGTGCCCAATCCCCCTGCGGCCACTGAACCAATATTGATGATGCTTCCGCCCTTGGCGTCAAAATGGCTCAGGGCTGCCTGCGTGGTCAACAGCAGGCCCAGCACATTGACGTTGAACTGCTTGTGGAAGTGCTCCGGCGTGACGGCTTCAATGGGGCTGAACTCGTAGATTCCGGCGTTGTTCACCAGCGTAGTAATGGGCCCAAACGCGCGGGTAACTTTGGCCACCAGCGGGCCGATCGATTCAGGGTCGGCCAGGTCCGCCTGCACGGCGATGGCTTTGCCGCCTGCCGCCTTGATCTGCTCGACCACCTTGTCCGCGCCGCTTTTGCTCGAGGAGTAGTTCACTGCCACGGAGGCGCCACGCGCCGCCAACTCACGAGCGATGGCTGCGCCAATGCCCTTCGATGCGCCTGTCACCAGCGCCACTTTTCCCTGAAGATTGCTGTTCTCGACGTTGCTCATATTCCGCTCTCCGGTCGACTTGCCCTCGTTTCGACATTTCGACAACTATCGAATTGATTAGCGATGACGGCAGAAGATTCACGGGGTTTGTGGAAATCTTTTTCGGGCAATCTAGTGCGAACTCGCGGCCGGAGAGGGAAATGGATGCAAGCTGTCCTGTCGGCTGCGGGAAGGGGGCGGCGGAAGCGGGTCGATAGGATCGCTAGAGATACCGCGGACTCGGCGGACTGAGGACCTTCGCCGCTCAAGCTTGCGGGCAGGTGGGGCTGTCGAGTGTGGCGAGCAGGGCGATGAGGCCTTCGAGTACGCCCGGGCGGAGGGTGAGGAAGTGGAACTTGCCTTCGCGCCGGATGTGGATCAGACCGGCGGATTCGAGCTCCTTGATGTGGTGCGACAGCGTCGCGGCGGAGATGGGGAGGGCGGCGCGCGCCTGGGTGCAGCCCAGCGGACAGCTGGAGCGGGCGATCCGCTCCAGCAACTCGAAGCGGCGCGGATCGGCCAGCGCCTTGAGAATGGCCGTGCGGCGGGCAGCCGACAGGCGAACCGGCTTCCTAGGCTGCCGCGGTGCGGCCGCGGTGCCGGGCGGGTTGACGGGTGAGGCGACCATGGGATCCGTTCCTCATACTACAGATTCATCCTATTCGAGCCATCGAGAGGCAGCGCGGATTTGGCTCGTCGTGCGAATCACAGATCGCCGACCCGGGCGGAAGTGTCGGCCAGGATCAAACAGAGACCCGCATCGACTTGATGTCTTCAAGGTTCGGCACCATTCCGCCCAACACTGCCGGCCTGCAGATTGCCGCATCCCTGACAGTCCGCCCGTTCTTTGCCCTGACTCGAGAGAAGCGATCATCCCCGTCTGATCGTGAGCTGGGTCTTTCCCCAGGATGAACTCCTTCGATTTCGCTCGGTCTGATGGCATTGGCCTACTCTCCATGCACTATCAACGGCAGTCCGCATTGAATGCTAGGAAACTTTAAGCCTCAGGCCGGTTTGTGAGCCACAGCGAGCAGGGTCTCAAAATTGGGCGGCTCGGGGTGGCGGTCAACCACCGAGGCGTGGATCGCGATGAAGGCTGCTTTTTCAAGCATCGACTCCAGTTCGGTTTCGCTAAAGCCGAGCCACTCGTCGGCGTAAAGTTCACGCGCCTCTTCGAACCGGTGCTTGACCAGGTCGAGGATGACGATGCGGCCCCCGGGGACGAGGATGCGGCCGGCTTCACTCACCGCGCGCTCGGGATGCAGGGCGTGGTGGAGGGACTGGGAGAAGAAGACCAGGTCGACCGAGGCCGAGTCGACGGGGATCTCTTCCATGTCGCCGAGGCGGTATTCGAGGTTATCGAGGCCGTGGCGGCGGGCCAGCTCGCGTCCGACCTCGATCATTTTGGCGCTGGTGTCGACGGCAATCACTTTTTTGGCACGCTGCGCCAGCATGAGCGCGAAGGCTCCCTCACCGGCTCCGAGATCGGCGATGACCATCGGAGGCATCAGGTGCAGCAGAGTTTCAGCGACACTCTTCCAGGACTTGCCAGGGACGTAGTCCTTGCCGAGCCGGCCGGCGACACTGTCAAAGAAGCTGCGCATCTTGTCTTGTCTTTTTCGCAAGACGCGCCGCATGGCGGCCTGGTCGGACAGGGCTTCGGGGATTTCCGTTTCCGCTTCCTTGAGCAGGCTCGAAAGGATGCCGTCCGCGGCGACAAGCTTATACAAGCTGCTTTTGCCCGTGCGGCGGTCTTCGACCAGGCCAGCCTGCTTGAGCTGCGAGAGATGGGTGGAGATGGTGCTCTGACCCATGGTGAGGATCTGCTGCAACTCGGCGACGGAAAGCTCCTCGCCACCTAACAGCAGCAGGATGCGCAGGCGGTTGGGGTCGGCGACCACGCGCAGGGTTTTGAGCAGAGGGGCCATGGTGTTGACGGGGGGTCCTGATTCTGATAGATATCAATATATCACGATTTGACGATGTGATCGGACTCCAGAAGAATCGTAGATTGCGTCGGACCTCCCTTCCGGGGCAAAAGCCCTGCCGGTTTTTGAGAGATTTTTCTACGGGCTTGAAGCCCGCGCGCCCCTTTCGAGAAGCAGGTACCCTTCAACAGAACCACTCGCCAAGAATCTTTTCTAAGGAGAACACGCATGGCAAGCTCAACCCTCGAAGTTACTGACCTGGCCTACAAAGTCGCCGATATGTCGCTGGCCGACTGGGGCCGCAAGGAAATCACCATTGCCGAGCAGGAGATGCCGGGACTGGTCTCCATCCGCAACAAGTATGCGGCGGGCAAGCCGCTGGCCGGCGTGCGCGTAACCGGGTCGCTGCACATGACGATTCAGACGGCGGTGCTGATTGAGACGCTGGTGAGCCTGGGCGCGGACGTTCGCTGGGCGAGCTGCAATATCTTTTCGACGCAGGACCACGCGGCGGCGGCGATTGCTGCGGCCGGAGTGCCGGTGTTTGCCTGGAAGGGTGAGTCTCTGGAAGAGTACTGGTGGTCGACCTACCAGGCGCTGGCGCACAGGGGCGGGAAAGGTCCGCAGCTGGTGGTGGACGATGGCGGCGATGTGACGCTGCTGATTCACAAGGGCTATGAATTGGAGAACGGCGACGGCTGGGTGAACACGCCGAGCGGCAGTCATGAAGAAGCGGTGATCAAGGACCTGCTGAAGAAGGTTTTCGCGCAAGATCCCGAGCACTGGCACAAAGTCGCCTCGGAGTGGCGCGGCGTTTCCGAGGAGACGACCACCGGTGTGCACCGGCTCTACAAGATGCTGGAGCAGGGAACGCTGCTGGTGCCGGCCATCAACGTGAACGACTCGGTGACCAAGAGCAAGTTCGACAATCTGTATGGCTGCCGCGAGTCGCTCGCCGACGGCATCAAGCGCGCTACGGACGTGATGGTGGCGGGCAAGGTCGCGGTGATTTGCGGATACGGAGATGTAGGCAAGGGATCGTCGCATTCGCTGCGCGGCATGGGCGCGCGGGTGATTGTGACCGAGGTCGATCCGATCAACGCGCTGCAGGCGGCGATGGAAGGCTTTGAAGTCACCACCATCGAAGACACGCTGGGCCGCGGCGATATCTACGTGACGTGCACGGGCAACGTGGACATCATCACCCTTGATCACATGAAGAAGATGAAGGACCAGGCGATCGTCTGCAATATTGGTCACTTCGATAATGAAATTCAAGTCGACCCGCTTAACGCGGAAGCCGGTGTGACGCGTCTCAACATCAAGCCGCAGGTGGACTTCTACAAGTTCCCCGACGGTCACGGAATCTTCATCCTCGCCGAAGGGCGGCTGGTGAACCTGGGCTGCGCCACCGGGCATCCGAGCTTTGTGATGTCGAACAGCTTTGCCAACCAGACGCTGGCGCAGCTGGATCTGTGGGCCAACAAGGATACCTACAAGGTTGGCGTTTACGTGCTGCCCAAGAAGCTGGACGAGGAAGTAGCCCGGCTGCATCTGGAGAAGATCGGTGTGAAGCTGACGAAGCTCTCACCCAAGCAGGCCGACTACCTGGGCGTGCCGGTGGAAGGGCCGTATAAGCCCGATCATTACCGTTACTAAGGCCCGAGGACAGAGTTTGAGTTGTCTGTTCCCGGTTGATAATGTGCGGCTGAAAATTGACGATGGAACCAAGCCCTGGCGATCGCCGGGGCTTCGGCTTTTAATGGCTTCAAGACCTGCGCATGGCGGAAATAGTATGGTGGTGTTTCCCGGAAATTCAGAAACATAGGCGAGGGCCCCGCGCTTGCCAGGCCTGGGCACGAGAGGGATAGACGATGTTCGAATACTGGATTCATGTAGCGCCGTTGGGAACCTTCATTGCCACCGCTTTATGGTTTGGGATCGGCTTGCCGGCGATGATAGGAGCCTACTATCAATCGTGGAAGGCACGGCAGGAGGCGCGTGAGGCACGCGAAGAGACGGTGCACAGTGCGGACTGCCTGGAGTTTGTGAGCGGCGACGGCAGCTGCATCAACCTGGTGCCGCTCGATACGCTGCACTCGCTGCCCAGGCCGGGCGACGTGGTGATGCTGCCCGGACACGGAGCGGGTGCAGAGGGGGAGTTTTTACCGGGCGCGTACCGGGTGGAAAGTGTGGAGCACATCTACTCGAGTGTCGAAGCGAGGGGCAGCCGGCCACAGGAGGCGCGGCTCTCAAAGGCAGTGGCACAGGTGACTTCGTTGCATACGGCGCTGGTGGCGTGAAAGAACGGCCCCCCGGCGGCGGTTTCTCCCCCTCCCTAAACCATGAGCAAGGAGCACAGCGCGCGCCCGCAACTGGTCAGCGGAATTGCCGACACTCGCGAGTGAGGCGTCGGGCAGGTAGGGGGCTTCGCTTCGCTTTTCTCTCGGGCGGCCTTGGGCGCCGCCGCGCAGCTTAGGGCGAGCAAGATGCTGGCCCGGGCAGCGCTCCTTGGCAGGAGCGGCAGCTTTTGAGAGGAACTCGTTTCGCAGTATGGCTACCTAAAGGGACCGGGGCCGACGGATTTTAGGGTTTTGATCGCGGACCATTCGCGGTGCTGGTGGCGTGCTGGGCCGGGATGACTTTGATCTCGAAGATCTTTGGCCAGAGCTTGCCGGTGACGAAGAGGCGATCGTGCGCCGAGTCCCAGGCGATGCCGTTGAGGACGGCTTCGGCGCTGGAATGCTCGCTGGCGGGCAATAGGCCGGCGAGGTCGATCCAGCCAAGAACTTTCCCGGTGGCAGGGGCAATGCGGGCGATCCGATCCGAATGCCAGATGTTGGCATAGATTTCGCCGTGGACAAACTCGAGTTCGTTGAGCTCCTTGACCGGAACGCCGCGGTCCTTGACGGTGATGCTGCGTACTTGGTGGAAGGTCTCCGGATCGAGAAAGCGCAGGGTGGGTGAGCCATCGGACAAGATCAGGTGTGAGCCGTCCTGGGTGAGTCCCCAGCCCTCGCCGGGATAGGGCAGGGTGCGCAGCATGTGAAAGGTGGCGCGGTCATAGACCAGCGCAACGTGGCTTTGCCAGGTGAGCTGAATGAGCGTGCTGCCCCAATTGGTAAGGCCCTCGGCGAAGTATTTGTCCGATACATCGACGAACTCAAGGAGCCTGCCGGTATCGAGCTCTTCCATGCGCAGCGAGGAGTGGCCTTCGAGGCCGGTGCTTTCATACAGATGGCCGTCGAGGTAGATGAGGCCCTGGGTGAATGCCTGCTCGTCGTGGGGATAGGCGTGGACGACCTGGTAGGTGTCGGTCGCTTGCGCGGCGGCCACGATAGTCAACTGCGAGGGGCAGAGCGCAAGCAGCAAAAGCAGGTATGGGAGAAGGCGCATGAGGGGTCGGTCCTGAATCGATTCGGACGGTCTAAGCGAGTGCTATGCCTTCCTATCCGATTGAGTTCTTTGCTAACTTTCAAATCCACTTATGTCCAACCGGATATTCCGGAAGAGATCGACAGCTTGTATTGGGCAGAACGGCGCACGTTATAGACCAGCGCGGGTCTGAAACACACGATCGAGGTGCCACCTGGATTGACGTTAGCATTTCTGCCTTCTTCCGACGTGGTTAGCATGTCAGTTGAAGACGCAAGACGCCCCCGGCGGCAAGACTCCGGGCGCAAGAGAACTCCGGCTCTCAGTCTACAGTCGATTTAGCTGGCGCCGAGATAGAGGAAGCGGAGCAAAAAGAGCGCGGCGAGAAGGTACAGCAGCCAGTCCTGGCGGCGGAATTTGCCGGTGGCGAGATGGAGCACGGCCCAGGCGATGATGCCGAAGCCGAGGCCGTTGGCAATCGAATAGGTGAGCGGGATCAGGATCAGCGTGAGGAATGAGGGAACGGCGACCAGCGGATCGGTCCAGCGGATTTCCGTGATGGTGGCCAGCATGAGCGAGCCGACCAGGATGAGCGCCGGAGCGGTGGCTGCGGGCGGGACGATACCTACGAAAGGAGCGGCAACGACTGCGCCGAGAAACAGAATGCCGGTGACGATGGCCGTGATGCCGCTGCGGCCTCCGGCCATGACGCCGGCTGTGGACTCGACGTAGCTGGTGACCGTGGAGGTGCCGGTGAGGGAACCGAAGAGCGTGGCAGTGGCGTCAGCCATGAGGATTCTATTCAGGCGGGGAATGGAGTGGTCGTGGGAGATCAGGCCGGCGCGTTTGGTTACGGCAACCAGGGTACCCAGGTTGTCGAACAGGTCGACGAAAAAGAAGACGAAGACGATCTCCAGCAGGCCCTTGTTCATGGCGCCGCGAATATCGAGCTTGAACATGGTGGCGCCCAGAGCGTGGAAGCCGCCGGGAGCCGGAGTCCAGTGAACGAGGTTCTTCGCCCAGTCCAGCGCCGTAGCAGATATCATCCCGCTGAGGCTGCCGGCGTGAAGAAATCCGAAGGCCAGCGCCCAGGCGGCGGCGGTGATGCTGAGCACGCCGATGAGGATCGAGCCGCGGACTTTTTTGACTTCGAGCGCGACCATGAGGATGAGACCAAACAAGGCGAGGGCTGTAGTAGGGTTGCGCAGGTTGCCGAGGCCGACCAGGGTTTCGGGGTCGCCCATGACCAGGCCTGCATTGCGAAAGCCGATGAAGGCGATGAACAGGCCGATGCCGCTGGCAACCGCGGCATAGAGCTCATGGGGAATGGAGCGAAGAATCATTTGCCGGATGCCGGCGGCGGTGAGGGCAAGGAAAATGATGCCGGAGAGAAAGACCGCGCCCAGGCCAGTTTGCCAGGGGATGTGCATCTTGAGGCAGACCGTGTAGGTGAAGTAAGCGTTGAGGCCCATGCCCGGCGCGAGCGCGATGGGATAGCGGGCCACGATCCCCATCAAAATGGAGCCGAAGGCGGCTGACAGGCAGGTGGCGGCCGTGACCGCGGCCAGCGGCATGCCCGCGGCCGACAGGATGGCCGGGTTGACCAGCACAATGTAGGCCATGGTCAGGAAGGTGGTGACGCCGGCCAGAATCTCGGTTCGCCAGTTAGTCCCCAGGCGCATGAATTCAAAGTAGGACTCAAGGTGCTTGAGCATAGGCGGGTGCACTTAGAAGACCATAGAAAGTCTCGATCGCCAAATGCTCTTTGCCTCGGGCAGCAGACGACGGGTCGCACAGCGGGGAGCAATCATTTTGCCAGAGGTCAGCCGGCCTTCCAAAGTTCGCGCTTTTAAAATTTGCGCTGGTCGGGTTCCGCGATCTCTTGGCAAAACCATTCCGAAGACCGGCCCCAAGGCTCGCTCCTCGGACGTGGAGCAATTATTGGAGCAGCTTTGCGGCGTCTTTGGCGAAGTAGGTAACGACGAAGTCGGCGCCGGCGCGGCGGATGCCGACGAGCGACTCCAGGATGGCGCGGTCGCGGTCCAGCCAGCCCTTGGCGAAGGCCGCCTGCAGCATGGAGTATTCGCCCGAAACCTGGTAGGCGCCGATGGGCACATCGACCCGCTCGCGGGCAGCGCGGATCACGTCGAGGTAAGGCATGGCCGGCTTCATAAGAATCATATCGGCGCCTTCGCCCAGGTCGAGATCGATTTCGCGCATGGCTTCACGGAGATTGGCGCCGTCCATCTGGTAACTTCTGCGATCACCGAACTGCGGCGCGGAGTCGGCGGCTTCGCGGAAGGGGCCGTAAAAGGCTGAGGCGAATTTGGATGCGTAGCTGAGGATGGGCTTATCGGCCGAGCCGCTCTTGTCGAGGGCGGCGCGGATGGCCCCCACGCGGCCGTCCATCATGTCACTGGGCGCCACCACGTCTGCGCCGGCGCCAGCCAGGCTGGTGGCGGCGCGGGCCAGAAGATCCAGGGTGGGATCATTCTCCACGGTCCAGCCTTCTTGAGTTTCTTTCACAATGCCGCAGTGGCCGTGACTGGTGTATTCGCACAGGCAGACGTCGGCGATGAGGACCAGCTTTTTTGTCGATGAGGATTGCCGGAGGGCGCGCAGTCCTTGCTGCACGATGCCGTTCTCGTCCCATGCGCCGGTGCCTTGCTCATCCTTGCTTTCAGGCAGCCCGAATAGAAGCAGGCCGCCGATGTTCAGCGACTCAGCATCGGCGGCTTCGCGGACGGCCTCATCAATGGAGAGGTTGAAGACGCCGGGCATCGAGGAGACTTCGCGCCGGATGCCTTCGCCAGGACACAAAAAGAGCGGGTAAATCAGGTCGCCGGGCTCAAGGGAGGTTTCGCGCACCAAGGCGCGCAGTCCCTCGCTGCGACGCAGCCGACGCATACGTGTTTCCGGAAAACCCATCGTCTCGATTGTAGGCCATCAACGCGTGCGACTCAGTAATTCCCACCTGTCTGCTGGTTCCAGCCCAGCTGGTCATAGAGCGTCGAATTGCGATAGCCCATGAGAATGACCAGTGTCCAGATGCCGAGGGCGGTGCCGAAGGGGAACTTCAACAGGTTGAGGAAGGCGACGACGATGGTCACGATGCGTCCCCATTGGGTGCGCTCATGCAGACCCCAGCCGGCAACGAAGGCCAGGCCGGCACGCACGATCACTAGAACCCAGATAAAGCGCAGAAAGGCCTGGCCGAGCCACTCCGGCGGGCCGGAGCCGTCCGCCCAGGGCTGGCCGTGCGCCCATGGGCCGAAATGGTTGGCGAAGAAAGCATGTGCGAAAGTCATGCCGGCGACTCCGGCGACCAGCGAAAGGGCTGCGTAGATGAACCAGACCAGGCTCAGGACTTTGACTTTCCCCGCGTAGTTCTCCAGTTCGAACTGCATGCCGGGCACCGGCGGGACCACCGGAGCGACCGGGCGGCCGCACTGGGCGCACACCGGCTGGCCCTGGGCTAAGGCTGAACCGCATCCACTGCAAAACATGGGGCCTCCTGACTGTACTTGCCGAACCGACCTGCTGAGAATAGTACGCGGAAAAGCGGGTGGAGGTTCCCGGGCACTGGAGAAGCCGGCGACCGAGCGCAGTCCCAAATGCGGACCGGGCATGGTTTCGCAGGCGGGCATTCTTCTCCGATCATGCCCTGATCGAGATGAATGGAGGTAGCTCACATGGCCTCGCAGATCAAAGCGGAACACGGTAGGGATTCGATCTTAGGGCCGGCGGACGAACTTGAACTACGGGGCTGGGCAGCCGATTCTGAATCGTCATCGAAAGACCTAAGGCGACCGGTTCGAGTTCCGGCATCGATCCCATCGTCGACGACGCAGGGACGCAGGCCCAGCATGCTGCGGTGGTCGAGAAAGGTTTGGAACTGCCTCAGGACGCGCATTTTTCGACTGACGTGGAGGATGAGCTGACGGGCAAGGGCCGCCGTGAACGAGTTCGGCTCTTTTTGCCGGGAACGAGAGGGAAGCGGCGGATTAGCGGCTTGAGATGTTGATGCGCTTTTCCCAGCGCTCTTCGTGGCGGTCGTCGCGGAGGAGGAGCGCCGTGATGCGGCCCAGAGAGTCGCGCTCAAACGTCAGGCGGGTGGTGCTGGAGCCGTTGAGATAAAAAAAGACGCTTGCCGATTCGGCGGCTAGCTCGGCAATCTCTCCCTGCTGGTTTTTCTCATAGAGCTGGTCTCCCTGGCGAAAGATGGTGATGACGGGGTGGCCGTTTTTGTCGTGGTACTCGCCGGCGAGAGAGTCGAGCACGGACGGAGCCAGCTTGAGGACGGGGGGATGGAAGGGGATGACCAGCTTTTCGGAGAACGGGGTCAGTTCCGCCAAGGCCGCAGACGAGGAGTTGGGCGGAACGGCGTGATGAGCGAGCAGCCATCGGGGCAGTTCCGGCTCGTTGTAGGCGCGGGTCCAGCAATCGTGCCGGTAGCCCTGGTAAAGCCAGAAGCGGACATGGCCTCCAGCGGTTTTCAGAGCCTCATACATCAGCTCGGCTTCGCGCGCAGGAACCACCGGATCGTCGGCTCCATGAAAGATCCAGACCGGCGTGCGGCCGAGGTCGCGGGCGTATTCGGCCGGCAGTGTGGCCGATTCCTGCCAGCGTTCCGGGGCGTAGCTCCAGAAGATGCCGCCGGAAGCGATGGCGATGGCCGCCCAGCGATGCGGGTTGGCGCGCGCCAGCTCCCAGGCGCCGTACCCGCCCAGGGAAAGGCCGGTGAGGTAGGTGCGCTCGGGGTCGGCGTGAAACTCGGCGGTTTCCAGATCGAGCGCGGCCATCGCCATGGCCATCATTTCCGGGTCGGTCCAGTAATTAGGGAGCGGGCATTGCGGCATGACGATGATGAAGGGCCAGCGCTCGGGATGGTCACGCACTGCCTGGGGCAGGCCGATCTGTGTCTGCCACATGCCTTCCGAGCCACGCTCGCCGCGCCCGTGCAGGAACAGGATGATGGGCCACTGCTTGTGGTCGTCCCGACGCCATTCTTCGGGAAGATAAACCTGGAAGCGATAGGTCGCGCCGCGCCAGTCGATGCGGCGGTTGAGGAAGCCTGTTTCCTGAAGCGGCTCCGGATGCGCCGCATGGGCATTGCTGGGAGCATGCGCCATGGCCGTCGCGGGCAGAGCCGACGCGGACGGCGGGGCAGCGGCGAGCAGAAAGCAGGCACACAGGGATAAAAGAAAGCTCGGCATGAGGGAATCAACTTTTATTCTATCCGGTCTTGCTTGAGTTTTCAGCTGTTTATGCCTCCGCGCCAGAGTATGCTTGCCGCAGTTTCCCGGCAATAGGATTGATTCCACCCCTCGGACTTGATCCACTCCCGAGCTTCCTCACGGTTTTCTTACGATCAGGATGAAAGAATTGGAGTGTCATGGACAAAGCCCCATGCAGTCGGCCGTGAAGAGTCCGCCTGAAGCCGGAGACACGCTGGACCACTACCGCCTGGAGCGGATGGTGGCGCGCGGAGGCATGGCTACGCTTTTTCAGGCGACGGACATGCGCGATGGCCGGCAGGTGGCGCTGAAGGTTCCGCATGCGGAGATGGAAGCGGACCCGGTGCTGGTGGAGCGGTTCCGCCGCGAGCAGGAGATTGGCCGGGTACTCGATCATCCAGGTGTGGTGAAGACCTATGACGGCGAACAACCGAGCCGCCTGTACATGGTGATCGAGTGGGTGGACGGGCGGCTCCTGCGGTCGATTCTGAATGAGGAGCGACGGCTCACGATGGAGCGCGCCACACATTTTGCGCTCGAGATTCTGGATGCTCTGGACACCATGCACAAACATGGCGTCGTGCATCGCGACCTGAAGCCGGAAAACATCATGGTGGACGCCGAGGACCACATCAAGCTGATCGACTTCGGCATCGCGATGAGGGAAGATGCGCGGCGCATCACGTTTGTGGAGATCTCGTCCACCCTGGGCACGCCGGACTATATTGCGCCCGAGCAGGTGAAAGGGCAGCGTGGCGACCAGCGCAGCGACATCTACTCGCTGGGCGTGATGCTTTACGAGATGCTCGCCGGGGAGCCGCCGTTTCGCGGGCCCAATCCGCTGGCGGTGATGAATGAGCGGCTGCTGCACGATGCTGAGCCGGTAGGTGAGCGGCGCGCGGAAGTTTCACCCGAACTCGAAGAGATCCTGAGGCGGGCTCTGGAGCGGGAGCCGCGCAACCGCTACCAGACGGCCAGCGAGATGGCGTGGGAGCTCGAGCACCAGGAGCAGGTGGGTCTGGAGCAGGGCGAATGGCCTCCTCTGCCGGGCCGAGTGCGGATGAGGGCGGCGCGCAGGATGCTGCTCTATGCGGTGCTGGCGCTGGTTCCGGTGATCATCTTTGTTTTGATGGTGGTGCTGGCGCGGCGGTGACGGCAGAATTGCTGCTCTGCCGGGAGGGAGCGTTGGCTTCAGCTCCCGGTTGCCTATCCCGGGCCTTTGTGGCCGAGCGGGCTAGCGGTAGGAATCGTCGCGGTGAATCACGAACTCGGGATAGGCGCCGCCGCCCAGTTCGTCGAGGTCAAGGCCAATGCGTTCGCCGTCGGGGTCGACGCGGAATCGAATGGCGCGATTCAACACGCGCAAGAGCAGGTAAACGAGAGGCAGCACCAGGCCAAGCAGCGCGGCGATGCCGACCAGCTGGGCAGCGAACTGGCCGGGCTCGGTCGAGAAGATGCCGGCGGCGACGAGTCCCCAGAATCCGCCTGCGGCGTGGACGGTGATGGCGCCGGATGGGTCATCGATGGCGACGGCCAGTTCCAGCACTTCAACCAGCAGCGGGGTCATGACCCCGGCGACGATGCCGATGACCAACGCCGGCATGGGCGCAACCAGGGCTGCGCAGGCGCTCGAGGCGACCAGGCCGGCGAGCCAGCCGTTGGCGCAGAGGCTGGCGTCGGGCTTGCCGAAGCGAACGCGAGTCACCGTGAACGTGGCCAGCAATGCGCCGGATGCGGACAGCAGCGTGTTGATGACGGTCGCCGGCAGCGCGGCAAGCGGGGCGTGCAGCCAGAGAAGGTCGCCGGCGGCATTGAAGGCCATCCATCCGGCCAGCGCGACGAGGCAGCCGAAGAGAATGTAGACGGCGTTGTGGCCGGGCATGGCGGTGGCGATTTCTCCCTGTGGGAATTTGCCGCGCCGGGGCCCGGCGATCCATGCGACGGCCAGCGCGCTGAGGCCGCCCAGGACGTGAATGACGGCGGCGCCGGCGGGGTCGAGGAAGCCTGAGCCAAGGGAAAAGTTGCTGCCCAGTTGGGCCAGCCAGCCGCCGGTCCACGCCCAATGCGCGACGAGAGGAAAGACGAGGACCGCGAGAACCACGGCAATGGCGCAGCCGGCAGTCAGACGCAGGCGGTCAGCGCCCGCTCCCCAGGGAATGAGCGCGGCGAAGGCGACGGCGAGAAACTCGAACAGCACTTCCAGTTGCGCCTGGGCCGGCTGCGAGTGAAAGCCGGCCAGAAACAGGCGGCCGGCCCCGAGCCAGTTCCAGGGCCTGCCAGCGAGAAGGAACGCGTGGCCGCGATCGGCAAAGGTGCCGGTGAGCGCGGCGCCCACCAACGCAAAAGCCAGCGCGGTGGCAGCGACGACGGCGAGGCTGCCCAGGAGCGATTGCGCGGCGGAGCGGGAACGTCCGAGACCGGTGTTGATGAGCGCCAGGCCGGCCAAGGCCAGCGGCGCGAGCAGCAGCAAGACCAGCACCAGCGCGAAGGTGGTTTCTGTCAAAGCGATCGGTGCGCTGGGAATCATGAACGGCTCTTTCCCCCCTCTTCCATGTGTCCGCGCACGGCGACCACCAGGCCCAGCGCCTCGACCGCAAGACCCGAGAGCACGAAACCGATGCGCGCGGCATGATGCGGTGCGGGAAACAGGACCAGCGCGGCGATCGAGAGAAAGAAACCGGCTGGCATCACCAGCAGTCCGGCAAACTTCATGGTCGTTCCCTCTCGAGATAAGTTGGTCAGATTCTAGTTCGAGCGCGTGTCAGCGGGCCGGCCGAGCGAGGAGAGAGGGGAACATCCACGCCGAGGTTTCCGATGAGGAACTACGCGCCGAGGCATGAATTTTTCTGGAGAACTTGATTCGTCCTTATGGATTCTAATGCATCGGCTTGTTAGCATCGTGCCACACGCACCCCAGGGCGCGCGCTCAGCGAGAACCGTCGATGCGCGGCTCCGTTTTTTTCTTGCGACAATTCCCGCGACTTTTTTCCGGAGGCTGGACAGACGATGAACATTCTCGACAAACTGGTTCAAGATCCACGCGGCGCGCTGGCGGTGCTGGCGCTGGCGGCTTTTCTTGAGGCGTGGGGAGACTCGTTCTTTCAGGTTGGCTTTTATCGCTCGTCGGGAATGGGACGCGTGCTGGCGCTCGGCTCGGGCGCAGCCGTGCTGGCTGCCTACGGTTCCTTGGTGAATGTGCCGCGCTGGGATTTCGGCAAACTGCTGGGCGCCTACGTAGTGTTGTTTTTTCTCATGGCGCAGTTGCTCAACAAGGTTCGCTTTGGCCAGTCGCCTACGCCGCCCATCTACGCCGGAGGCGCGCTGATTGTGGCCGGCGGCCTCGTGATCGCGTTCTGGAATCGATAAGCGAGCGCGTCTCATAGAGTGGACTAAGGAAGCGATTTGACAGGTTTTCCCGCATGAACATCCCAGCCTCTGGTACGCGAGGTGAGCACTAGGACGGCGTGATTTTCTTGCCTCGCCCATTGTTACAAGCGGTATTCTTTTCAGTCGATTACAAATCCCCCCAGGGGCAGTTTTTTTTTGAACTTTTAGACAGGCTTCTCGGCGCGCATCCGCCCATGGCTGCTATATTGATTTTTCGGGCTTTTCCACCTCTCGGGTGTTTCTAGCCCCAGACAAAGTTTTTCAACACAATATGTGTGACCACTTCGACAGTGGTTACATCAAAGCTTCCGACACCGTGGCCGCTCGATAATAAGCGGGCTCTTTTAATAAACGAAAAACAAGCAGGGATTGCATTCATGGCGCAGATATTTGATCGCAGCTCCAACGCTCTGGCTCGCGCGAGCCTGGTGTTGACGGGGCTGATCGTGATCGCCCTGGGGGTGACGCTTGACCAGTTGCAACGCTC
>DATDLS010000192.1:0-46173 GCA_036519195.1 Occallatibacter sp.
CGATCTACCGTGGGTGCGGCAGGTTTGAGCCGCGAAACTGCGACTACGGCAACGGCTAAAAGCACCGCCGCAACGCCAGTCCAAACAGCATACTGGCGCATTTTCTTTTTCCGGAGGTCTGGGCGAGCGATATCCATCACACCATGGCTTAGCACTTCCCATGCCAAAGAAAGCCGCCACAGGATGACTGATTCAAAAGCACTTCCCCGTCATCCGCCGAATTTCGCCGCCCGCCACAGTGACCGCTTCCGCAGCCTGGCTGTCCGATTCCGGACAGTCAGGAGGGAATTCAGATCCGCTCCACGGCCAGCGCCACCGCATTGCCGCCGCCCAGGCAAAGCGAGGCAATCCCCCGCGCCTTACCCAGCCGCTTAAGCGCATAGAGCAGGGTCGAAAGCACCCGCGCCCCGCTGGACCCAATCGGGTGCCCGATGGCCACCGCGCCCCCGTGAATATTGACCTTCCCCGGATCCAGTTCCAGATCCCGAATCACCGCCAGCGCCTGCACCGCGAACGCCTCATTGAGTTCAAACAGATCCACCGAATCGAGAGCCCATCCGGCCCGCGCCGCTACCCGTCGCACCGCTTCGATCGGCGCCAGACCAAACCACTCCGGCTCAACTCCACTGGTCGATTGCGCCCGAATCAGGGCCATCGGCTTCAACCCCAGCTCCCGGGCCCGCTCCGCGCTGGTCACAACCAGCGCCGCGGCTCCATCGCTCACCCCCGGCGCATTGCCCGCCGTCACCGTCCCGCCTTCCTGAAAAGCCGGCTTCAGCCGCGAGAGAATCTCCACGGTCGTCTCCGGCCGGATGGTCTCATCGGCCGCAAAAATGCGCGGTTTCTCACCCTTCTTCGCCGCAATCTCCACGGCCACAATCTCGTCGCCAAACCATCCTGCCGAGGCTGCCTCGGCCGCCCGCCGATGCGACTCGGCGGCAAACGCATCCTGCTCTTGCCGCCCAATGCCATACTTGGCCGCAATCATTTCCGCGCCCACGCCCATGTGAAAGCCGTTATAGGCCTCCCACAACCCGTCATGGATCATGGCATCGACCGCCACCCCGTTCCCCATGCGGAGACCGGCCCGCGCCTGCGGCAGCAGATACGGAGCATTGGTCATCGACTCCATCCCGCCGGCAACCACAATCTCCGCGTTCTCGGTCTGAATCGATTGCGCAGCAAGCGCTACCGCCTTCAGTCCCGAACCGCACACCTGGTTCACGGTAAACGCGCTCACTTCCTTGGTGAGACCTCCGTAAATCGCCGCCTGCCGCGCCGGGTTCTGTCCCACTCCCGCCTGCAGCACGCAGCCCATAATGCACTCGTCAATCTGCTCCGCGTCCAGCCCCGCCCGTCGTACCGCCTCGCGCACCGCCAGCGCCCCAATCTTCGGCGCCGCAAACGTCTGCAGCGACCCCTGAAACTTCCCCACCGGCGTCCGTACTGCGGACACAATCACCGCTTCCTTCATCCTTAGTCCCCGTCACTTTCTTGGACCGCAGCCTCTTCGCACCCGTGCCGAGGTCCCCTGCAAATGCTAACCGAAGAGCCCCCGCGCACGACCAGTTCCCCGCATCCCCGGTCGTGGTTCAGATAGAAAGGTGCGGGCTTTGAGCCCGTACATAAGTCCCTTGATCTAGTCCCTCGATCTGTGTGAGGCTTTCGCCCCCATGGAACGGCTGCTTTCCATCTGAACGAGGATCGAAAAACGATCCCGGAATCGGGAAGACCAAAGCTCACCCTCGATCCGGCAGCGACCTGGTTAAGAGCGGGCAGCCGTAACCAGCACTCACTACGGAGTCATGCAAACGGGTGCTCATGGGTGAGGGTCGCCCGGCGCCCTCGTTTTTCGCCAACGCCCCAGCCAGCCGCCTGTCGGTCCGAACACCCAGGTTTGGGTAGCACGAACATCATTCGTGCCTTAGATGCGCCCCGCCGCGCGCAGGTCGCGAATCTCCGCATCATCGAAAATCCGCGACCGGATCAGAAACCGCACGCCCTCGCCATTATCCAGCGAGAACATGCCGCCGCGTCCCGGCACCACGTCCAGCGTCAGCTGGGTATGTTTCCAGTACTCGAACTGGCTCTTGCTCATATAAAAGGGTTCGCCGTCCACTTCCCCCAGTTGCACATCGGAGTCGCCCACCAGGAACTCCCCGCGCGGATAGCACATCGGCGAGCTGCCATCGCAGCAGCCCCCCGACTGATGAAAGATCAGCGGCCCGTGCTTCTCACGAAGCACCCGGATCAGGTGCACCGCCAGATCCGTAGCCAGCACCTGTTGTGGCAGTTCAGCCATAACGATTCCCTTATTGCCCTTCCAACGCTCGGATCAGCAAGAGCGCCCGGTGGTTCCGGTCCCGATTCCGGGACCACCTGGACTCTCAACCCGGGCTCACGCCCCGTCCCCTCCGTCGCTCTAAAAGAACCCTAGCTTCTTGGGGCTATAGCTGACCAGCAGGTTCTTGGTCTGTTGGTAGTGATGGAGCATCATCGCGTGCGTCTCGCGCCCAATGCCCGATTGCTTATACCCGCCAAAGGCCGCATGCGCCGGATAGGCGTGGTAGCAGTTGGTCCACACGCGTCCGGCCTGAATCGCGCGCCCCATTCGGTAGCAGCGATTCAGATCGCGACTCCACAAGCCGGCCCCCAGCCCATACAGCGTGTCATTGGCAATCTCCAAGGCCTCGTCGTCGGTCTTGAACGTCGTCACGGAAACGACCGGCCCGAAAATCTCTTCCTGGAAGATGCGCATCTTGTTGTTGCCGCGGAATACAGTCGGCTGCATGTAGTAGCCCTCTTCGAGGTCGCCGCCCAGATGAGCACGGCTGCCACCGGCCAGCACTTCCGCACCCTCCTTGCGCCCGATGTCGATGTAGCTGAGAATCTTCTCCAGCTGCTCGCTCGAAGCCTGCGCACCAATCATCGTCGAGCTTTCGAGCGGACTGGCCTGCTTGATCGCTGCCACCCGCTTGAGCGCCCGCTCCATGAACCGGTCGTAGATGCTCTCCTGAATCAGCGCCCGGCTCGGGCAGGTGCATACCTCGCCCTGGTTCAGCGCGAACATCACAAAGCCTTCAATGGCCTTATCGAAGAAGTCGTCGTCCTCGTTCAGCACATCGGCAAAGAAGATGTTCGGCGATTTTCCGCCCAGTTCGAGCGTCACCGGAATCAGATTCTGGCTGGCGTATTGCATAATGAGCCGGCCCGTCGTGGTCTCACCGGTAAAGGCGATCTTGGCCACCCGCGAACTGGAGGCCAGCGGCTTGCCGGCTTCCAGACCAAAGCCGTTCACGATGTTCAAAACGCCCTTGGGCAGCAGGTCACCCACCAGTTCCGCCCAGACCAGAATGCTCGCCGGGGTCTGCTCAGCCGGCTTGAGCACCACGCAATTGCCCGCGGCCAGCGCCGGCGCCAGCTTCCAGGTCGCCATCAGCAAGGGAAAATTCCAGGGAATAATCTGCCCCACAACGCCCAGCGGCTCATGGAAGTGATATGCCACCGTGTCGTGGTCGATCTCGGAAACTGACCCCTCCTGGGCCCGAATGCAGCCGGCGAAGTAGCGCCAGTGATCGATCGCCAGCGGCAGATCCGCAGCCATGGTTTCGCGAATCGGCTTGCCGTTATCCCAGGTCTCGGCCAAGGCCAGCATCTCCAGGTTGTCTTCCATCCGCTGCGCAATCTGGATCATGATGTTGGCGCGATCGGTCGGGCTCGTCTCGCCCCAGGAGACACGCGCCGCATGCGCCGCATCGAGAGCGCGGTCAATATCCTGAGCATTGGAGCGTGGAATCTCACAAAAAACTCTTCCGGTAACCGGTGTCACGTTCTCAAAATACTGGCCGGAGGCAGGTTCAACCCACCGTCCACCAATGTAGTTGCCATAACGGGGGCGGAAGCTCGCCGTCTCGCTGAGCTTGCCCGGATGCAATGCTGTTGCTGTTGCCATGTTTTCCTCCACGGTTCGTCCGCATGATTTTCCGGCGGACTGGTTTTTCCATCCTCGCGGTCCGGTCTTGAGCATCCATGCCGGCCAGGACACAAATCGAAAAACTGCCCGGAAACCGCAGAGCGGGAATCATACACCCGCTGCCCGATCGCTGGGCAGTCCCACTCGTTAACGGCTTCAAAACACGAGACCGCCCCTTGCATTGAACGTTCGATTTCTTTATTTCACATGAACGTAATAAATCAATCCATCGAGATCGTCGGTCAGCAGAAAAGCATCTGTCCCAACCCGCAGAATGCCGCACGGGCGCCCCTTCACCTTGCCGTTCGCCAGAAATCCCGTAATGAAATCCTGTGGCTTAGGATCATTGGCGCTGAAGCGAACCACGCGATAGCCGGTACCAATCTCCTCATGGCTGGCGCCGTGCAGCGCCACCAGAAATGTATTCCCGAGCGCCGGGTTACTGGAGTCAAAGTACTCGAGTCCAAGCGGCGAACCATGCGCCGCGAAAGTCGTGTAGGCCGCCGGAACCTTCGCGCAGTCCAGCTGCTGCGGCGGCGGCCCGGCCGGCGGCGCGGGCACAGTGTGATCGGTCGGCTTCGGATCGGAGATCAAGTGATCCGGATGTGCCTGCCCATTCTCGAAGTAGCACGTGGGCCATCCGTAATCGGCGCCCGTGCTCCGAGGCCGCGCATTGCTATCGAGCTCGAAAAATGTGTCTTCAGGAGCACGATTTCCCAGGTGATCATCCCCCATATTGGTTGCAAACAATGCGCCGTCATCGACCGATCGAACAAACTCCATACCGACCGCATTGCGCAGGCCACGCGCCACAATCTCCTGATGCGCGCCGTCCGGATCCATCGCCGTAAGCGTCGCGCGCACCGGTTCCGTTTCCCGGCACGCGTTGCAGGAACTGCCGACGGTCACGTAGAGCCGAGTCTGGCCATGCAGCGTGGCGAAGGCAACCGTCCGTGTCAGATGCCATCCGCCGTATTTGTAGTTCAGCCCATAGTCGGGATAACGCGCCAGCACCTCCGGCGCGCCGGAGGGCGCATTGTCGCCGGCGGTATACTTGTAACGCAGCAGCCTGTCGGTCAGCGGCAAATAGAGCCAGGTCTGGCCGGGCTTTCCATTTTGTCCCGGCTCGGTATAGAACGCGACGTTGTTCGGATTACGCAAGTGGTCGAGATAGACAGTTTTCTTGGCAAACGTCCCCGTCTTTTCCATCCAGCCGTCAAAGATGTAAACCCTCCCCAGCGAGTTGTCGGAAAGGTCATGCATGTCGGTCGCAAAGATCCGCCCATCCGGCGATTTGCTCAGGAAGCGAAGGCGCCTCATGCCTTTGGCAGCAATGTTGACCGTGAAGTTCGCAGGCAGATTGAGAGCAAGCGTCCTGCCGTCCGACAGGTGAATACTATGGGGTGTCAATTGTTGTGCCGAAAGGCTGAGCGCAGCCGCCACGGCGCACAGCGCGCCGCCGATGAGGAACGATTTTACAAGCCGCATGATGCCATTCTAGAGGTGACACACCTGAGCATGGCAACCGCGGCCGAAGTGGACCGGTCTCCGAGGCATCGGGACCCCATACAGGCGTCAGAAACTGTAACCGAAAGCGTTAATTTTCATCTCACAGTGTGCGCCGCCTTCTCAACCGCGCATTTGAGTCTCATACTAAAGAAGCACGACCCGATGCTCGCCTGCCCGTATCGGCTTGGATCAGCCCAGGGTTGGTCGTTCAGTCAAACGGAGTCCAGCACCGCGTGGTCGAACCCTTGTCCTTCCTAAATCGTATCTTCAGAGCGTTTCGATACCGGGATTTCCGGATCATGTGGCTGGGCGCATGTGTGTCCACCATCGGCACCTTTGTGCAGCAGTTCGCGCAAAGTTGGCTGGTGTACGATCTGACCAAGGATCCGTTCTACCTCGGCCTCGATCTCTTCCTTGGGCAGCTGCCAATCATCCTTTTTTCCCTTGTCGGCGGCGTCTTTGCCGACCGTCTGGACAGGAAGAAGCTGCTCCTGTTTTCGCAATACATCCAGATGGCCTGCGCCTTCGCATTGACGGTGCTGTTCGCCACCCATACCGTCAGGGTTTGGCACATTCTCGCTCTGTCGTTCTTTGTTGGTCTTGGCCAGTCCTTTGGCGGCCCCGCCTATTCAGCCCTGCTGCCCAAGCTGGTGGGCCCGGAGGACCTCGCCAACGCAATCTCCATGAACTCCATCCAGTTCAATCTTGCCCGCATCATCGGGCCCACCCTCGGCGGCCTGGCCTACACCCTGTTCGGCGCCAGCTGGTGTTTCGCGCTGAATGGCGTCTCCTATCTTGCGGTCATCCTCTCGCTGATCGTAATCAAGGTGCAATACGTGATGCCCAAGACACAGACGTCCGTGTTGAAAAGCATGAAGGAGGGAATCAAGTTCATCCATGATCGCGAAGGACTCACGCCGCTGCTGGTGCTCGCCTTTTGCACCACCCTTTTCGGCTTTTCGTTGACCGGGTTTCTTCCCGTAATCGTGCGCACGATCTTTCATCAAGGCCCCGGGACCTACGAGCTGCTGCTGGTCTTCTCCGGCGCCGGTTCCATCTGCGGAGCCCTGCTGGTGGCGGCCATCGAGAAAATGAAGGGACAAGGGCGTCTTGCCGTGCTTGCCCTGTTCGCGCTCGGGCTGGCCATGGCCGGGTTCGCATTCTCCCGGTGGCTTCCCGTTTCCTGTGCCCTGATCTTCCTTGCCGGCACAGCGGTGATGGCCTCGGCCGCGCTCATGTTGTCTCTCGTTCAACTCATCGTCGCCGACTCCATGCGCGGCAGGGTGATGAGTGTTTACAACCTCGCCTTCCGCACTGGAATCCCGCTAGGCGCTTTGATTCTCGGAAGGTTGATTCCCATCCTCGGCGTCTCAACTGCCGTGGCCGGTTGTGGACTGGCTTTAGTCGCAGTAGCCGTCTACTTTCTCATCGTCATGGCCAAATCGCCAACCTTTAAGCGGGATGTCGAAATTGGAGCCTGACGCCAGGCGGGTCAACGGGGAACACCGTCCTACCGAGAGTCATGCAGCGCAAGGCCAACCACCACTGCCCTGAAAGGTAGTGGCCGGCCCTCATGAGACTTGTCACCAAAAGCGACCAGAGGATGATTTACATTTTCTACTGAAAATGTAAAAAGGGATTCGCACCGGCCGGCCCTGGACCCTTCGCGTGATTTTCCTGCTCTCTCACATTCCCCCCCCCCACGAGCGGGCAGTTGCCCAGCAATTACTGGATTGCTGTGGAGGCCGGCACCACTGGCAACAGAACAGCACTGGCCCCAGAAGAACCATGCTCGATGGAGATGGTGGCGCTCTGGTAATCCCGGGGTTGTGCGAAGAAGATGTTCGGCACATAGGTCTGCGGGTTGCGATCGTACAGAGGGAAAAGTGTCGATTGGATCTGAACCATGATCCTATGCCCCGGCTCAAAGACGTAGTTCATGGTTGGCAGCCGGAACTTATACTCCTCTACGGTTCCCGCAGGAATGGCACTCGGCTCCGCGAAGCTCTTGCGATAACGGCCACGAAAGATATCCATGCTGACCGCCAGCTGATAGCTGGCCATTTTGGGCTGCTCGGCGACTGTAGCCGGATACACATCAATGATCTTGACGACGAAGTCTCCGTCGGTGCCAGTTGTCTTGGCAAAGATGTCGGCGAAGGGCGCACCTTCAACGCGCACAGGCTCAGTCAGAATGGAAGTTTGATAGGAAACGACGTCCGGACGGGTGGAGACGAAACGCTGGTCCTGGACCAGCCACGTAGCCCAGCGTTCCGTGTTGAACTCTAAGGGAACCTCGATGAACGGTACCGGCTTCTTTGGATCAGAGATGTAGCTATCCTCACCGGCCGATGCTTGACTGAAAGCCAGACCGTTATTGGACTCCAGATAGAGCGCAGTGAGGTGCTGTTCGGTCGCGCCCGGCCAGTCAGAAAATTTATCCCAATGGTTCTCTGCAGGGTTATAAATCATCACCTGCGGGATCGGCTCGGCCGGTTTCCGATCCTTCAGATAGGTATCGAAGAAGGGAATCAGAACATTTTTGCGGAACTCAGCCGCGGTGTCGCCCTTCCACTTGAGGGGGCCCAGATTCTCTGCTGCGCCATTGACCTGGCTGTGATACCAGGGGCCCATCACCAGATGGTTGTTGGCGGCCAGCCCCTTGGCTCTTAGCGCCTCCCAGGCATGAATAGCGCCATACATATCCTCCTGATCCCATAGACCTTGAAGCCACATCGTCGGAACGGTCGATGGATGGGCAGCGACCATCTTGTCGAGCGCCTGCCCCTGCCAGAAGGCGTCGTATGCCGGGTGTGCCGAGAGCCGACTCCAAAAGCCGAGTTGCTGGAAGCCATTCTTGATGGCCCAATTGCCGGCTGAACCAGCATCCAGAAACTCCTGATAATCGTCGGAGCTCAAACGTGGAACGGATTCTCCCTTACCGGTCTTGCTCGACTGCTCGGTGAAGTAGTCGAGGTTCACCTGCCGGAAGGCGCCGTAATGAAACCAGTCGTCTCCCATCCAGCCGTCGATCATTGGGCTCTCTGGCGCAGCTACCTTAAGAGCCGGGTGCGGCCCCAATAGCGCCATCGTTACCGTCCAGCCATCGTATGAGGAGCCGATCATTCCGACTCGCTGATTGGATTCCGGGGTGTTCTTCACCAACCAATCGATGGTATCCCAGGCGTCCGTGGTGTCGTCTGTCTTGGTTGGATTCAGCGGTCCTATCGGGGGACGCGTCATCACGTAGTCGCCTTGCGAGCCGTACTTGCCGCGAATGTCCTGATAAACGAAGATGTAGCCGTCGTCAGCCCATTCGCGGTTCGCCGTCCACACGATGTCTCTCAGATGGGGACTGTCTTTTCCTGCAAAGAAGGTCGCGTCGTAGGGGGTGCGCTCCAGCAGCATGGGAAGGTCGTGCGCCCCCTTTGGGATGACGATTACAGTGTGAAGCTTAACCCCATCGCGCATTGGGATCACGACGTCACGTTTGATGTAGTCATCGTCCGCCTCAGGCTTCTGCCACTTGGCAGGAATATCGCTGCCTGTCTGGACCATATCCCCATTCTGGGACCATGCGGAAGAGGCCGTCAGAGAAACAAAAAGAAACGCTAGGACGGCAATTTTGAGAACTTTCACCACAAATCCTTTCAAAGTATGATTCCGGGGCCATGCCGCCGTGCGATGCTTTCCGGCGATGACTCTCGAAGGGAACAACTGCATTGGGTAAGAGCTTCGTAGGAAAACGAAATGGGGCTGCATTCCAATTCTAGAGCCTTGAGCCACGGTCAACGGGATACTTCGACCGGTAATCCAGCCGGACGCGTCAGGAGACAGAAACACTGTGTGTGAAGTCTGCGAGCTGTCCGAATAGCCCCTGGGTCATTGTGAATCCTACACCGTTACCGTTATGCGATTCGATTTGCCGAGAGCTCTTCCTGGATGATCTACAGCGGGACGCAACACACGAAGTGGATTCACCGCAGGTCGCCTCATATCACAAGTATCCATCAGACCTTTAATGGCTGTTTTGAAAGTCGCCTTGAAGAAGAGTACATACCTGCACCCACACGCCTCCAGTTGCTTCGCCTTCAGGCACACGTAGAACAATCCCCCGATCGCGCGAATGGATCATATATGTGCAGGAAATGTTGAAATTATTTTCTCCAAGAGACGTGTAATCCACGTCTCTTGGCGATCAATGAATTACCCGCATAGTCAGCTCGAAGTCGCCTTTGCTGCTCCCGGTGATGTTGCCCGGAGTAAGAATGAGCTGCAGACTAGGCTTCTGCTGAGCAGGCCCGACCGCAAGAGATCGTATTATCCAAAGAATACTTCCGAGCATGAGTACCTGCCACTAGATCCTCCCGCGCACCACTCGCACGTTCCGGACTCTGCATCGAGAGCCGACCAATACGGCTGAGAAGAAGCTAGCCGAGTCCTTGGCTTTAGGGATCCTGCATGCACTGGTCGACGAAGAAATTTTCGGCGCTTCAGCTTGCGCGGCCAGGACAACGTAGGCGCGGAGGGGAAGCTGCTGTGCGCAACCAGCAATCTGCTGCAGCTATTCCGCTACCGGTGAAGACCCAAAATCGCTCGAAGGGCCTGCGAGAAGCCATTTTTTTGTCTCCTCGCCGCCTACACAACTCGATAGCGCGTCGTTACAGGATCGGGACGACCCGCTGGGATCTAGCGCCGGCAACAAACCGGATGCCAATCCTCATCTCCGCATTCGGAAATTTCAGGAACGGAAATGCTATTCCCGACAGACTCCTGGCCTCCTTTCAGGCCAGGTGCTTACTGCTTCTTGGCGCTAAAGTCTCCCTCCGAATCCGAAGGAACGACCCCGATCGAACCCTTCATGGAGGTTTCTGAATCCAACGTTCCCGTGAAGGTAAGGGTGTACACCGTTCCCTCATGCTCGACGTCGTATTTCCAGGTCGCCTGCTTGTCCGTTACCTCCCCATTAACAGCGAGATTTTGATCCGAATCCATCTTGCAGCTGCCCGAAATATGCGTGTCTGTCTGCTTGAAGGTACATGTGGCAGTGATCGGGTTATTGGCTACCGAACCATCCACCTTCCAGGTTCCGGAAACATCGGCAGCGAGCGCGGGCAGCGACGTGAACATCAGTAAACAAATGATCTTCTTCATATGCATCCTCTGGTGTATTTTTTTGTAGCTTAGCGATCGGAACCTCTGATTGGCAACCTTTGACTTCAGCTTGCTCACTCGACGATTCGACTTTCTCCAAGCTTGTCTATGAAGCCATTATTAACCGTTCCCCCGGACCCAGGGAGTCCTCATTGCTCTCATCCGCCGGATCGGGGCGCCTGGAGGAGGAGCAACCGGGTGTCTGGCCGTCTGCATGATTTATGACACAGTTTCATTTCTGTCAGATCTTGGTGAGTTCGGTGTCCCTGAATCGACCTCGAAATCCGTTGCACGCTGGATGTCAGCGAAGATGCCCGAGCGCTCTTCTCTTCCTTTCAGCTGGTAGGCGCGGCGACTACCGAATAACAGTTGTAAGGAATTGATAACAATATAAATATTCATATGGTTTGTATTCAGTTGCCCCCAGAGTTGCCCCCATACGGTTATCCTTGGCTGGAAATATTGAGGGGTGCGCGCCCGCGCCGTGATTCTTGACGATCACCGGCCGAACATGAGCGACTTGGTGAACGGGAAGATTGCAAAGTTCAGCATCGACAAGCTGGTGCGGTATGCTGACAGGCTGGGAATCGAGACCACTGTTAAGATGGTAGAGCACAAAGAACGGCAACTGGAATACGCCTAGAGTCATTCCGCGGCCTCGGTGCCAGCTAGATTTCCATTCTGGGGTTGAGACGGTGCTTCGCGCGCAAGAACGCGAAGAATGCCCCGTGTCCTTGCGGTAGCGGCAAGAAATACAAAGGCTGCCACGGTCGAGTTGAGTCTATGCCTGGCCAGCAACGCACTATCAGGACACTACCCGGGATGCTTCATTAGCCCCTGAAGACCGCCCAGAGCACAGAGAGCGCCTTTATAGGCAAATGCAGACGGAAATTGATCCGCCTGCATCGGTGCGTGAACGCACCAGTCAATGCGGAGCCCTCTACCGGCCGCGATCATTTTGCTATCACACATAGGTCTAGCCATCCTTCCCACTAAAGCGCCATGGGCATCCGCCGGGGGAGCGTCTTAGCATTGCAGGGTCACGAAATGGGGTCCCTGTGAAGCTTATAAAGTTCTGCTTCTCTCTCCTGCTCGTCGTTATCCTGGGGACCATGGCCATCGGGTTCTTGGCCTCCAGAGACGACCAGGCCGCTGCTGCGGCCAGCAAAGATCCAAACTCGCTATCCGTGCTCGCAGCCGATAAGTCGGCAGACCCCAGCACGGATTCAAAATCCCTATCTGAGCTCGCTGCTGGCATGGCGATTCCCGCTTCTGCTGCCGCTCCGAATGACGTTCCGGCCGGGTTGATCCTCCATGATGCGCCAGCTGCCTATACTGATCGCGTACCGATGCTGACACGCGCACTGAGCTCTGCGCCAGGCGCTGTTGTGTGTTCGGACTCCAAAAGCGTCAAGGTTTTGTTCGCTGCCTATACCCGCTCTGCACAGCAGCATCCAAATCCGCACGCTTTTGGATGCATATTTATGACTCCGGGAACCAACGTTTTGGCGAGACCTATCGGATCTCTTATGGATGTGGTTGCGCTGTTTTCAAATGGGACCACGATCCACGGTGTCACTATGAACGATATGTTGATTAACGACGCGTCTGCACCGACTCCACCACCAGCCCCGGTCAATCCACCGGCGAGTAGCCAGGAGTGATGCTGAGGGCTGATCGGCGCGAACTGCGAGTGCTGATTGCAATCCGTGCTGGAGTTCAAGCAGCGAGAAATCCCGGCGTCCAAACTGACCGTTGTTGCAGACGTCCTTCCGCAAATGGCACGGCTCCTTTGATCACGATACCCAAAGGAGCCGTTTGTTGGGGATGCAGCTAGCAGCCAATTCTCTCAATTGTGACTTGCTGCCAAATGCCAGCGGACGCGCCCGTGTCGGCCTTGACGTTACCGATTGCGGTATCACTCAACAGCATCTTGCCCTCTCCAGGAATTGGGGGCATTTCCGCTTCAAGAGAGCAAGAGAGCCAGGTTGCCCCAGATGTTGCCTCCGCTGTCTGGTGGATGCGACTCTGTGGACATTGTGTACGGTAAAAACGCAGAAAATGGGCAGTTTTTGGGTGTATATGGAAGTCTATGGACCTGATGGATTTGGAGGTGGTAGGCGAGGCGGGGATCGAACCCACAACCCCCGGCTTAGAAGGCCGGTGCTCTATCCAATTGAGCTACTCGCCCGTGCTTTGTAGCGGTTCTTTCCTATTGTAGCGTTCGGTCCAGGCAAAGTGCATTACCAAATGCAACCGTGGCGGATTCCAAGGCATGCAGGGCGTCAACGGGGTTGGCGCCGCAGGCAGTGAGGTAGGCCGTAATTCCAAAATCTGTCCGATCGGGCGCAACCACCGCTCGCCGAAGGATAAGGTCAGCTCGACTGCGGAGTAATGGAACTGCGGCCAATTGCGTGCAAAGTCTCCGAGCTGCGGCTTCAACCAGATCGGGAGTGGACCATGCGTCATCCTTGCGGGGCAGCAGATCGATGTAAACAGCTGCTCCGTGGGTGCATTGACCGGAAGGCGCATCGAGTTCATCGCCATCGAATTCACCGGGCTCGAGCGTCGGCCAGAAGTCAGACTTGCAGGTCCACACCGCAGAGCCTTGTCCATTGAGCTTCTCAAGCGTCCTTGCCAAAGCGTCAGACTGCGAGGCCTCAGTCAACTCGTGAGCGCGTACCGGCTCCGCGCGCAGATCTACAAATCCCGGCCAAAGCGCATCGATCACCGGTGCGTCGCTGCCTACTTCAAACTCCCAGTCAGCTCGCAATCGACTGCTCCGCTATCGCCTGCAGAAAACGAATCACCGTGGCTTCAGCCCAGTGGATTTCGTTGCCCGCCTCGCGCGACAGATACGCACAATGGCCGCCGTAGCGCGTTTCGACAAAGGTGATGTGCGGATTGGCCTTCAGCTTCGCGCGCGTTTCCGCCATCAGCCGGATGAACGGGTCGTCCTCCGCATGCAGGATGAACGTCGGGACGGCAATGCGATCCACGACCCGGGCGCTGGCCGCGCGATAGTAGTAGTCATCCGCGTCCCGAAATCCGCAATAGCGGGAAACGATCTTATGATCGAACTCACGAATCGAGCCCACCGGACCGATCGCTTCGGTCGCGGCATACTTGTCCGGAAACAGTTCCCTCTTGCGCGCATAGCGCGCTCGCAACCCTTGCAGAAATTTCCACTCGTACGCGCGGTTCAACGGCTCGTGCAGCGCATCGGCGCCAAGCGCCAGGTCAATCGCCGGGCATACCGCGGCTACCGCGCAGAGAGGCGATTGATTTCCCCATTCGCCGGCCAGCTTCAGAACCAGGTTGCCCCCCATAGAGTAGCCCGCCAGTGCCACTCGCTTCAGGCCCATCTGCCGTGTGAAATGGTTAACCACCACCCCCACGTCGCCAGACTGGCCGGAGTGGTAAAGCGTCGGCGTCAACGCATCCGTGCCGCCGCAATTGCGCATGTTCATCCGGATCACGTTGAACCCGGCATCCCACGCCCGCGCCGTGATGCCCTGAATGTAACGGGAGTCCGAGGAGCCTTCCAGGCCATGCACCAGCACCACGGTGAGCCGCCGCGCCCGTTCCGGCTCCGCCTGCCAGTGGCAATGACATAAGACGTGGCTGCCGTCGGTCGCATCCACCTCCACAATCTCAGCCACACCATCCACGCGGAACGGTGGCCGCGGCAAATAATTACCGACGATCGTTTGCAGATGCCCATTCCGCAGCCAGCGTTTGGGCTCAAACCTCGTAAGCCACTCTGCAAACCCGGAAGGCTGAGGAGCAATGCTTTTGTTTTCTTGGGATTTTGGACTCACTGAGACTCGGCAACTCGGTCTGCTGGGCACATTTCGGCCTCGGCGGTCCCTGAAGTTTGGGGCGGCTAGAGGGGATCGAACCCTCGACATCCTGTGCCACAGACAGGCGTTCTGCCACTGAACTATAGCCGCCGTATACGCTTACGATTGTAGCATCAAATCAGGCTCGGAAGTCGCCCTCCTGCGGAAGGCCGCGCCACCCCGCCGATACGGTCCTGCACCCCCTCTGGTTCGGGGGTGGTGCGGATTGAGGCGGAACGCTCGAACGGGAATTCAGTTAAAACTGAAGGCGGGATTCGCTACTATATCGTCTTTGTGAAACTCCCCAAGGCAGCGCGCCTGAATTCAGGCATCCGCGAACACTGGGGCATTGAGAACAAACTGCGCAGGGGGGCTGGATGTGGGCATTGGCGAAGACCTCTGCCGCAAGCGGCATGCATTGCCCCACAAAACTTCTCCCTCATCAACAAAATCGCTCACAATCTGCTCCGACAAGACAAAACCGGCGAACTCGGTATCCACGGCAAACGCCTCAAAGCCGGGGGAACCGATGATCGCCTGTTGAAACTACTCGAAAATTAAGATGCGTTTGCCCTGTCATCGCGGTCTACGGCGCGCTTTCGATCTGGCGAGAAATCTCTCAGCCCGGAATCGCCCCCTTCAGCCGTCTTCTACCGGCTCCGCCCATGCGGCGCGCCTCCCCCATGCCCCGTGAGTACCCGCGTTCGCGCGCGCGTGAACCGGATTCGACAGCCAAGCCCGTTTCCGCAACGTTGGTCGCGCAAGCCGATCCATGCTACCTGATCCGGGCCCAACATCCACGCAGTCGCATTAGCCGCGTTGTTGGTCTCTTTCATGAAATACGCGGCATTCATGTCCGCATCAGCCGCTTCGGCGTTCAGTTCCTGACACTGGCCAAGCGACGGCGCCGGCATGCTCGGGCCGGCCACGCAATAGTCCTCATCGTGCAGCAGCGCATATTTCTTTCCGTTCGCCGGAATAAAGTAGCGCGGACCGACCGATCGCACCCTGGAGACCAGCGCCCACTGCGCCATGTCCTGCGCAAAATCCTCCGGCAGTTGGCTCATCGACAGATCCGTCTGCTGCAACTGCCGCGAGAAAACCGTCAGCGTAGGAGAAGGCTCGCCGTTGGTTGGGCGAAAGTAAAACCCGCCCAGAAAGATGCCGGCCTGCAGGTCAATCCAGATAAACCCGCGGCCGCTCAGGTACGGGCCTTGTTGCCCGGCAGCCATCAGGAAGCGTCCGTCCCGAACCTCGACCGGCAGCGGCGACCCATCCATCGCATATTCAAGTGCATCGTTCAGTCCCATATCGCGGCCATAGTGATACTCGGTCCGCGGAATCTCATCCTTCATCAGCTCTTTGAAGCGCTTGTCCTTCATCAGGTCCTTGACTGGATGCCCGTCAAAGCCAGTCAGAAAAGCGAGCTGGACTCCAGGGATAGGATTTTGAAACGCAGCCGGCGGAGGAGGCGGTTCCGGCGCAGCAGCATCGGCCTGCTGTCCATCCGGACTCTCCTGTGAAACCGCAGCAACAATCGTGAGCTGCACAAAAACCGCAAGACAACAGAAGCGAAACAACCTGCCACAGGTGCCAGGAATGAATTGCATGAAAGGGCCCTCAGCTCCAAAATAACCGAGAAATGAGTGCATTCCAATTTGAATTTTTCGCGCCGCTTCGTCGCGTTGGATCATTGGCCCGAACTGGGTGCAGGATGCCGGGGTGCCCCACTTCTCGATCTTTGCGAACCGCAAGGGAAATTTGTGAACCGGCAAAATGCCCGGGACCGTTTCTTGCCTTACCTGTCGTGTTTGCTTGTCGGGCTTCGAGAGGCACGAACTCCAGGAAGCATTCCTACGTCGGTCTTCAGCCTGTTTACAACGCAGTGCCTTGCGATAAACCGACAAATTCGAACGCGACAAGAGCATTTGCCCTGATAGCCAAGAAAGCTCCGTCCTTCAGGGCGGTGGATGCGGGAGCGCGGCGAGCGAAGCTCGCCTTGTGCTATGACACTTTCGCGGGAACGAAAACCCGAGTTCTTGCATTAGAACATCAGGTTTGTGCAGTAAACCCAAGAGCGGGACACGCCCGGATCGCCTGCCGAGTGAACCCCGAAGTTGGGGATCAGCAACAGGAACCCACCGAGATTGCGGCTTAGCTGCGACGGTAGGAATCTCCTTCCTTTAGTGCGGAGGGAGGACGTCAAATCGAGCAAATATCTCATGGGAAATTCCATAGGGTCTCCTCGACCTCCTTGCTGCTCAAAACAGGAGCATCGGTTCCGGCACTCAGAACGGGTAGTCGGGTAACCGGGTCGGCGTCAGGACAATGCGACCGGCTTCGAAATCTGCCTCCAGCGGATCGCGATCATAGATGCCCCGCTTGCGGTGGAGCGGTCCCGGGAATCACGACCTGTCCTTTGGTGGAAACCGTAGTCTGCATAGTAAGACGATTTCACTTGGATTTGCACCCATTCGCAACAGAACTGGGCCCCTCCCAACGGCAGCCTGTCTCCCTCCCTTTGCCGTGCGCCTGCCGCCCAGGCGGTCCCATCCGAGGATGACGCTCCTGGGCCGGACATATCTTTCCGCAAGTCCTTAAAGCGACGCAGCCTCGGCGCGCAGCTTCGCCGCTTCATCTGCCCTGCCCATCCGGTCCAGCAGGGCTGCATGCTCTTTGAGAATTGCAGCCAGTAGCGGGCCGTATTTGGCTTTCATATCGGGCAGGTTGGCAATTGCCCGTCGATGCGTCGCCTCCGCCACGGTAAAGTCGGCCAGTGCCGGATCGTTCTGGCCAAGGTTAGCTTCCACAACACCACGCCAGAAAAACGGCATCGCATATTCCTGGTCCTTGTCCGTAAGGCATTTGCGCACCTCCTCAACCGCCATATATTCCTGTGCAAGCGCGGCCTGCTTTTGGTCGGCCAAGAGCAGCGCATGGCCATACATCTGGAGCGAGCCGGTTCGAGCCAGCTGATCGCTCGTGGTCCGATCGCCAGCCTTCAGAGAAATATTGAGCGTTTGTCTGCAGGCCTCAACAGCCTCTCGCGGGTTCTGAGCCTGTATCGCTTTCATGCATTTGGCCGAGAGCGGAAACCACGCCTTCTCGGCCTGTTCCTGATCCGCTGTGGGGGCCGGTCTACTCTGCGGCAAGGGATACGCGATCGTAAGCCTCGTTGTGACTGGAACCGCCACACCGTTGTCGAGGAATGGAGTGAACTGCCAATGCCTGACCGCGTCCAGGACAGACTGTTGCAGCATCGGCGGTCCACTCAGCACCTTTTCTGAAACCACCTGTCCCTTCGCATCGATCGTTACGGCAAGGGCCACATCTCCCTGTGCGCCGGCTGGCTGAACCATCCTCGGATAGACCGGCTCAGCGTCCTGAACCAAGTGCTGGCGGGCATCCCCTTCTGAGATTGGCTTGGCCGCATCTGTATCCTGCGCACCGCAAATTTGAGCTAGCAGAAAGAAACTGCACAGAATCCCAACTCGATCCATCGAAACCTCACACTGATCAAATCTTATCCCGCGTCAGTCGCTGTGATCGCAGAGAGAGCGAAATTCGGGGGTAGCTCACGTTGAAGGGTACCGGCGCTAGCCCTTACGTCATGCTCGTCAACATGAACATGGCTTTAAGGTATTTCCCAGAATGAAGTGGCCTTTTCAAAGGGATGAAAGAGTAGATTTTCTGAAGGAGAATCCACCCAGCAGCTTCGGCTTCGGTTTGCAGGCTTCCTGGAGATGCCTTGGCCCCCCGAGGGAAGCATTCTTCAATCTGAACCACTAGCTCTGGAGTTCTGGTTCGAGTCGAATCCGTTTCGCGATACAATCAAAAAGAGTTTGTCGGGGCGTAGCGCAGCCTGGTAGCGCATCTGCTTTGGGAGCAGAGGGTCGGGGGTTCGAATCCCTCCGCCCCGACCATTATCAACTCTTTGAAAATGAGCCTCTTAGGCCGTATTCAGTTTGAAATCAGTAGCTTCCCGGTACTCCATACAGTCCATAGAGTCTCTGGAATCTTTACTGTAGAACCAATTCTACGCAAAACCGGTACCGGCTGTCCCACCCTTCTCGGCTATTTTCCGATGTAGGAGCGCCCGGCCGATCAGGCTGAAAAAATAAGGTGGTACCGCACAGCTGGATGAGCCAATCGTGCAGGCGACGCTTGCACAATTGCCCTGGTATCACCACATCGTCTTGTTGGAGAAGCTCAAGGACGAGGGACATTCGGAACGGAGCAAACGCGAGCCCTGTAGCTTCCGGAGATCTAGCTCAGACTTGGCAGCCTATGGCTTACTACGCTCCGTGCGCTTTCCGTGAGATCACCAGTAATTGCGGAACGAAGCACTGCCCCTCAAATGGATCACGTTGGCGCGAGCACGTTGAAGTGATTGGACGCCAAGATCAATTTTGGCGAGTGACTGACTAAGGGCCTCGATAATGCGGAGCTGTTGCTCGTACTCCCCTGCACCTCCGCCATGTTGGTGCCAAAGAGAGGAAAATACGCGATCGAAGAGCCTGCGAACGTCGCCCCCGAGCCAACATCCAGGAGAGGCGCACTCGGAAAGGGAGTTCCGCCGCCCAAATTATCCATGTCGTAGCTCGCTTTTGCGCCAGAGACGCTGCTTGGCATTCTAATCATTCTCCCTGGTACTGCCCGTAGCTATGTCTCGAGATGCCCGGTCACTACGTGCACGAAGTCGGGGACGATTCTCTCCAAAGTATTGAGAAGCATCGTCAGATCACGGCCGATGTCGGCTGCCTGCTCATGCAGGCAATGGACCACAATTTCGGGGCGCAAATCGAACAGCTCGATTAAGAATCTGTCGGGATGTCTTGCCTCTACCTTGAAGGGCTCGAGTGCAGATGGCGGAAAATCTTTGAGGTTAAGCGTGACAATCACCTCTGCTCCGATACGGACAGCCGCCGCCGCGACATGCCTATCTTTCGGATCGTTGAGCATGGCTGGGATGAGTGCATCGGCATCGTCGACGACTGCATCTCGAAAGTGCTCCGCGATTGCGCTGGTGCGCTTCGCTGCCTTCTGCGGTGTGAGACCAATCTTGTGAACCAGGGCCCGTTCCAGCTCAACCATAGTTTGTGTGGACCATCTGGGAAGATACAGACGTCGCTCCGCGAGCCGCAGTAGCGTATCGCAAAGCGACGCTGGCACCAATACACACGTATCCAAGACAACGGGAAAATCGGCGTGCAAAGAATTCACCTACTCGGAGGGAGGAACGATGTCATAGGTCCCATCCTCTACAGCCTCTCTCGCAATCTCTGCCAGCATTGCCCTGCGACGTTCGTCACGCTGTCTGCGAAAGACTAGTACATCCTTCATTGCGATGCGACGATGGGTGCCTACCTTGTGAAACGGAATTTTGCCTTCCTCGAGAAGTTGTACGACGTACTGCCTCGACACGCCGAGCAAATCGGCAGCGCTCTGCGTGGTCATCTCCTGAGTTGAAGGCACAATCATCACGCCCTCGCCGTTTTCTAGAAACCGCAACGCCTGGACCAGTACGCGGTAGATCGGACTCGGCAGCGGTATTTCTCCTCCCCCTGGACCCACGAGAGCTGCCTGATGGCTTTCAAGCGCACGCGCGAATTCACGAAGTTTCGGCTCTTCCTGAGCGGACGCGGTGATCGCCGGAAGAATTGCAGATGTGGCCATACGACACCCCCATTCAAAACACGCTGCCGTAATCGACATAAACGCAAGTCCATGATATGCTGGCAATCGACATATACGCAAGCGAATAAATTGCGTATATGACCGGCTCGCTACATGGCAATCACGAAGGCACAGATAATCGCGGCTCTGGACGACCTCATTGCCCATGAGGAAGGCTTTCGTTTTCAGTCACTTGGCGTGATTCTCGCTACCCAGAAATGCGACAAATTGGTCGCACATGAGAAGAAAAGCGATCTCGGCCTGGACGCATATGCCCCGGCGGTTGAATTCGAGGATCGCCTCGGCAGAGGCGCGGCATGTTCCCTAACCGCGACTCTGGCGAAAGTAAAGGCCGACATCGAGGAGGCTCAAAAGCACTTCAAGGATCTGAAGGTCCTCTATTTTGTGACTCCTCGCCCGGTGGCGGAAAAGCGGAAGAGGAAAGGCCAGGAGTGGGTTCAAAAGGTAGAACGGGACTATGGCATCACGCTGATCGTCATGTCGCGTGAGCATGTTGTCACAGCCCTTCTCTCTCCAGAAAACGCTGGCTTGTGTGCCAGTCATCTCCACATTCACGCGGAGGTCGCACCCTCGCTTGAAAAGACTTTGGAGGATTGCCGCCAAGCAATCGCCGAAGTCAACTCTTCCTGGAAGGCTAAGGTCGAGGGGTTACCCCTCATCGAATTGAGCGCCGATCGCCTCTCGAGTGCAGGCCGAGAGACAGACGAGGTTGTGGAACTGTCAGGTTTCGAGGATCTCCTTGCCCAAGGTCTGCGCATAACGCTAGAGGCGCCAGCCGGCCGTGGAAAGACCACTACGCTGACGCAGATCGCTGGACGCCGTGCTGCCGGCGGCAGTCTTGCATTCCTCGTCAATCTGCCTTCGTGGGCTCAAGAGGCACCGGACATTCTCGAATTCATTGCGGGAATGAATCCCTTCAAGACGCGATCGCTCGACGCGGCAAAGCTAGGGCAGCTCTATCGATCGCAGCCATTCACCTTTCTGCTCAACGGTTGGAACGAAATAGCAGAAGCGGACCTGCAACGGGCTGCCACCGGGCTGGAGGCCTTGGCGAGGGACTACAGATCGGCGGGTATCCTCCTCACGACACGCGTGCGCCAAGTAGCGCCGCCTTTGCCCGGAACCACGGTTCGCACAAGGCTCAGGCTGCTCAGTCAGAAACAGCGTGCGGACTACGTCTCCAGCAGAGTCCCCGACATAGCAAGGGCTCTGTTACGAAAGCTGAATCATGACCCTGTGCTCGACGATCTCACGCGAACCCCATATTTTCTGGCTCAAGTCGTTTCGATTGCGGCCGCAGGAAAGGAGATTCCCAATACAAAAATGGGCGTATTGCGTGAGGTGATACGCCAACTCGAGGAAGACCCGAGCTACCGTAGCATGTTCCAGAGTAGCCCACTCCATGGGCAGGCCAGCTTCTATCTGACCGCAGTTGCGTCCGCGATGACTTCGCAGGGGAAAACCCAATTGCCGGAGGCAGAGACGAGGCAATTGCTGATTCGAACTCAACGCCGGATGCGCGAGGCAGACCTTGTAGATGGGCCTGAAACGGGCATGCAGGTTCTTGATGCGCTGACCTCGCGACACGTTCTCGAAAGACTGGACGACCCCCACGCAGCATATCGGTTTGAACACCAGCAACTTCAGGAGTTTTACGCTGCGGAGTATCTAAAAACGGAGTTGCATCGGTTGAGCGCTGACTCAACTATTTCGCCGGACCAGATCGCCACGACCGAAGCGGCGCGAACCTTCCAGAGCCAATACATCAATCAGTCCGCGTGGTCAGAGCCTTTATTTATGCTCGCGAGCGATCTGGCGACGGTGGGAACTGCAGACGAGGATGCGATCAGAGCCGGCGCGCTATTGCTGGTCCTGACATTGCCTATCGACATGATCTTCGCGGCGGAGCTATTCGGTCTTTCCGGTGGCCCGATGCAACGACAAGTCGCGGAGAAGTTTGACAGCAGCATCCGCGCTCTGTGGGTGAGTCCCGAGAAGCACCGCCGTTCTTATGCCTTGACTGCCATGGTCGCAACCGGCTCCGATCTCTTCAAAGATGAGTTGATTCCCTTGATCAAAGGATCTGGAGAGCATTCGCGATTTGAGGTGTACCGATCGACAAGCGCATTCCGGTTGTCGAGCCTGGGATCTGACTGGCAAGCCGAGGTTCGTGGCTGGGATGAGAACGCGCGGCTGACATTCGTTTCAGAGATCACGCATGTCGCTGCGCCACTCCGCGAGATGGCCGCATTCGCATTGAGTGATCCAAGTGTGAAGGTGCGAGCACGCGCATTCTCGAACCTCATGTGGATCAACACCGACGACGACACCACAAAGCTGCTGACGGAGATAGATGATGAAGCGTTTGAGGTGGCGATTGAAAGCACGCCTTTGCGCAGTACGCACCCACTCTTCCGGGACCGGGCGTTGAAGGTTTACCGAAAGGTCCTGCAGGAATCGACCGATCCAAAGAAGCGCTACACTGCCGCGGCGAACGCCGTGCTTATGGGCCAGGCGGATGCCCATCCTGCACTGATGCAATATCTCGATGAGTGCAGCGTGGAACGCATACGCGAGTTGGCGCAGAGAGAATTGAGGCCGCTTCTGGAGAGATTGTCTTCTGATCCCGACTGGCGCACGCAGTTTGTCATCCGACGTATGCGGGAGGGAGCCCTCGGCAATGGTGAGTGGGGTGTCTTCATTACGTCGATCGGTGAAGATCTCAAGGAAGAAATGCTGACCCTGCTCGAGACGAGAGACCTCTTTCAGGGTCGTATTGCTGGAGTTCAAACACTCCTGCGGCTCCAGGCTGATTCTGCGATGGCACGACGAGTCTTCCGGCGCATCATTGACCTCCGCAGGGAGATTCAGACGGCGAACTCCGTCAGATCGCAGGAAAACATTGCGCTAGCCCAGCGACAATTTACAGTTGAACGCCAACTCGAAGCTTTCCTTCGCTCTCTCCCTGCGCAGGCCACAGTGGATGGTGTTCTTGCAGCATTGTCTCCGGAGTTTTGCCTGGACGAGCTGGCCGCGTTGGCGCAAGTCTGGGATTGGGGGATGGACAACGAGGCCGACTTGCAGGATGCCGTGACGGAGGAATCACTCCAAGCGATCCGGATGTATCTCAAGAGTGCGGTGCCTGCGCTTACGAATGAGAATGACCCGCGCGGTGAAGTGCGTTCGCAACTCGCAGTAGCGATTTCACGGGTTGGCGAGCCCGGGGATGTAGACGATATCGCGACGCTGATGGCATCAGACGTGATCAGGATCCGAGTTGGGCTAGCCGCGAGGGCGAAGCGAGAGCGCACGCCGCTGGCTGAAGGTTCCGTGATGCGATATACCAACCGCTACATGCTGGCAGTCCGACAGCTCAAGTCTGAAAGCGAAGGCCTTTTTCTATCTCGGTTGCTGGCAGAGCCGGAGTTCGAACTTGAGGTTGCGTGGGCTCTTGTCGCCTGGGCGAAGACGACTGATCTTCCTACGACGGCCCGCATCGAGGGGTGGGCAAACAGGCAGCGGGATTTCGAGGAGATCTGGCAGGCGCGTACGGCTGTGGGAGTGGAGGGCTTCAACGAGGCAAGACGGGTTGAGGCTGTCGGTTACCTGCGCAAACGCATGGATGACCTTCGCCGAACCGAAGGCGGCATTGCCAATGAGGGCTCAATCGTCTGGCGGCTCAAGGATCTCGCCAGACCTCTAGCAGTGCTCGACGGACGCGACTCGTCAGCTTTTATCCTCGACATACTTGCTCTCCCGCTCAAAACACATGGCACCCTCGACGGCTGGAAAGTACTTCAGGCACTCGAAGTGCTGCTGTTTGCTGGAGCCAAGTTGCCGAACGACAAAACGATCGCGCTGGTAGCTCCATATGTCGATCAGCTCACCTCCAAGTGGCAATCGGACAATGATCTCTCCCTGCTCGGTGTTGCCTTGAGCATATTGCCATTTGTTGAAGATGCCGCTAGCGGCATTGCCACATTGGCGGGATATCTTTCCCGAATCAACGTTCGATTCGATGGGCTACGCAGAGTTGTCGCGGCGCTGGGTCACTGCAGACGCGAAGAAGCTGTTGATGTCCTTCTGGGTCTCATCCACACAAATGATGCTCTGCAACGCTTCGGCCAAGAATGGCTTGACTCGATCGCCGCACTCGATAACCCTCGAGCACGGGAAATCCTCCTGAGCGTGATTGATCCTGACCTTCCAGGCGTCCAAGGCTTGACCATTGTCAGACTCAACGTAGTCTTTGCGCCACGGATGGTGGAGATTGCGCAGCGGCACGCAGAGATTAAGGCAAGGATTCTCGCGCTTTGCAATAGAGATCTCGACCGATCGAGAAAGGAGTTGCTTGGCGAGGTCATTGTCCACCTAAAGGATGGTAAGGCGCTGCTGGCCTCGCTCGATCTGCTGGATGACGACGTCTCCCCCGAGCTCCCATACCATTTGCAAGAGGCGATTGAAGAAGCGTTTGTTGAGCGGATACCAAGCGAAGGCCGTTCCAATAGCTACACGCTGCAACCGCGCACTGCGACCGAGCTAAGAGAGAAACTGATCGAAATGACAAAGTCGGACTCGAAGAGAAAGCAGTCTGCTCTGAACCTGCTCGCGCGGATCGAATCGTGGCAGCGGGAATATGGAAGGCCTCCCGGTGAGACTCGCAATCCCCTTGCGGGAAGCGGCATGGCTTGGCCACCCGAGAGCGGCCACTCAAGCATCACCGAATCCTGACCCGTCCGCGTGGATCTTCTGCGGCGGCGATACCAGCCGAAACGAATCGATTGAACAGACGACGGAGTAAAGGGATCGCATGCAGGCTGGGAAAAAAGGAGCGGAGAAAAAGGACGCAGAGAGCCTCGATGAGTTGTCGAGATTTCTTACCCCGGGATCGGTTGGCTTTTACAACTTCTTCGAAGTGACTGAGATTGTTGCATTTGTCAACGGTGCAAGAGAGCCCGTCAATGTATTTACGATCGCGGTGGCAGAAGAGATCTCCCAGGAGGCGAGTACACAGGCCCGCTTTCTGAACACGGATCGCATCGAGCTTCCGAGCCTCAAAGATTGGAAGTTCGGAGTGGTGCGCTATTGCCGTCCGATTTCGGAGCTCGAAGGTTTTCTTGCTGACATCACGTCGCGCCAAGTGTGGCGGGCATCTGGCAATGATCTCAAGATTGGCTCGATGACAGCCCTCCCGTCGAAGCACGTTCCAGCGGATGGACTCAATCACGTTCCGCTCAATCGGGTCCTCAAGAACAATTTCTGGAATGGGTCCCATGTGTTGGAGTAAACGGACCCGAACAAAGAGCTTTTGCGTCCCTTCTTTGACGACCCTTCAAGGCTTCAGGAGCTTTCGGAACAAGTCAAACCCTATGCCCCAATCAACATAGGCGCACTGTCAGATCGGCTCGGCAACATCGTCGTGCAGTTCCCAGTGACCGTAATGACAGCCAAGTTCAGGGCGACCAGACTCAGCAATGGGCTCACACTTCAGATCGGCTGGCACCCAAAAGCAACCCAGCGCGATCTGATGGTGACATGCGAGCGGAACTCCGATGGATTCACCTCGGCGTTCACATCGGTGAAGGCAACAGGGCCGGAGACTATCGTTCCACTCGCCTCAAGTGAGGGGCATTATCGTGCAACGATCTGGGAGCCGAGCACAGGAGCGCTGCTCGCGGCAACCGGCGAATTCGACTACATCGAAGCGATCCCCTTCAATATGCACATCGCCTCGAACCAGACTCGTACCTTTATGCTTCGGGACGGATCGGGCCAAGAAACAGAGCAAAGAGTTGGCGTCATTACTCATCAGGCCAAGATGGTCGGAACACCATACGTGGACCCGAACGGAGGTTTCACGCAGGGTCGCCTATACAACGAAGAGATTTCAGGTCTCGTCGCACAACGCCGCTTCGTTCAATATGCAAAGGACGAGAGCGCCGCTCAGGCAGACAGGGAACGAGCGCTCGCAGATATTCGGCATCTGATCAACCTTCATAGTGAGGCTGGCGCATGGCTCTGGGATCCATACCTAAGCGCCGCCGATATATTGGAGACGCTGTTCTACTGCCATTGGCGTAACGCTGATTTGCGCGCATTGACCGCAAGCGCTGAGCCTCCCAGAGACAAAGGAAGCGAAAAACCAACTGAGGACTTCGTCATCCGCCATAGGCGTATCTTCTCAGACGCGCGCAGCAATCTCGAAGGTCTTCGACTGGAGTTTCGACAGAAGTATGGACAATATGGCTCCGGATTCCATGATCGCTTCCTCATCTTTCCCCGCACGTTGAACCGCCCAACACTCGCCTGGTCCCTCGGGACCTCGGTCAATGGCGTTGGCAAGGAGCACCATATTTTGCAGCAGGTCGATCACGGACAAGCCATTATGGATGCCTTCCTGGAGTTGTGGAACCAACTCACTGAGCCGGAACACTTGATCTGGAGATCCCGATGACATCCGCGGAATGGCAAGATGCGATCGTGAAAGCCTCGGAAGCTGGCGAAGCGTCTGCGCCAGAAGCGTTATTGCAGCTTATCGAAGCGCAGGCCGACCCAATTCATGCCCTGGCTGACTGGGACTTGAGTGACACGCCGTTCGCATCGCTGCATGGAGAGTACCCGTTCTTTAGGCGGCTACTGCCTAACGAAGAACCATTGCCGGCTATGCCGAATGCGGCATAGTGGCGGAAGGTATGCCAGCCCAACCGTGGGACGCCGACTTTCGCGGCGAGCGGCTGGAGATGGCGGCGCAGGAGAATGCCTGCATGGTAAGGCCGTCCAGTGACGACGCTTGGAAACATCCATCCTTCCTCCGAGGCCGGCGCGATCTTCTGCCACCTCGTGAGAAGAGATATAAAGTCGTCATTGAGCGGAATGACATCGCGCGAGGCTTCGCTTTTTACATCCGCAACGACCCCATCCACGGCTGACCGCCGAATGAAAAGGGTCTTTGCCTCTTTAATCTCAGCCAGAATTTGCGATCGGGTCACTCGCACCACTTCTTAATCAATCTGGGGTCATCTCGCGGCATGATTGCGATTTCTAGGGTATTTACCGGCCCACCAAGACGCTGGGAAGCTTAGTCCATCTCCTCAATATAGGAGCGCAGGTTATCGATATTATTCTGGTCCATAAAGCTGCGTTCGTAAGGCACCCGGACGTTCTGAAGCGCCACAAGTCGCGCCACAATTGAGCGCTGCTGGTAGTCGAGGTTCACCTTACCCAATGCGAGCTTCCTTAGCAGGGGTATACCAGGAATTTCGATCTCTCGTTCGATTTGGGTTTCAAGGCTGGTATCAATAGAGCCGTCAGGACGTTTGAAACTATGGAAGTCCCGTATGTTCGCCAAGTTCACCGGCGTCGTAGCGAACGGCTCGGGCTTCCTCCGCATGTAACAAAAGAGCTGCTTCACATCCGGCTCAAGGAAGCCGTCAAGATAGGCTTTCGTCAGGTAATGGTGCCGACGAGGAAGACCTGGCATTTGCAGTGCTCCTCATCGAATGCTACCGCGGTTGCGACCCACGGCCTCGGCAATTGAAGAAATCTGTGGAACTGATTATCTTCAGCGAAACAAATCTGCCGAGCTTCAGCCAATTATTTCCACTTCGCCGCTTCTCTGATAATCAGTTCTCCGATCTGGTTTTCTGGAAACCCGAGGTGCAGCAGGAAGACTCCGCGAAACAACGCACGCTTCTTCTGACTGAGCAGGAAGAGTTCGCCTCCCCGGAGCGGCTCTTCTTTCTCGTCATACGAACTGCCTGCGCGAGTGAAGAAATTGCGCATACGCACGACCTCTACTCGCCGAGGAATCTTGAGATTGCAGCCTTCACTTTATAATTGCGATTATTTTGTTTATTTCGTATAATTCTTTTAAGATTGCTGGGGGAGGATTTTATGGCAACATCCACGGTTGATCCCGTTTCTCTTCCCGCCTCGCAGGAAGAACAGGTTCATGCTCTTCATGAACTACTGCGGAGCGAAGGTAGGGCTCGCCTCGTCGGCAGAGGCGGGGAGCCGGCCATCGAGTTACCGGATGCCGTCTATGAATTGCTGCTGCGTATCCTGGACGGTATGCAACAGGGAAAAGCCATCTCCATCGTTCCCGTGATGCAGGATTTGACCACCCAACAGGCCGCAGCCTTGTTGGGTGTCTCCAGACCGTTCTTCGTAAAACTGCTCGAATCCGGCGCGCTGTCTTTCCACCTTATCGGCACGCACCGTCGCGTGTATCTGAAAGACCTGTTGGCCTACAGAGAACACCGCGACAGGGATCGGCGCGAGGCTCTCGACCAAATCGCGAAGGAATCCGAGGACCTGGGCCTGTACGATAAGGTGTTGTTACCAGGCGAATGAGTTCCGATTTTCAGGTCATCCTCGATGCGTGCGTTTTGGTCAATGCTGCTCTCCGCGATACGTTGCTGCGCCTCGCGGAACCGCCTTGTTCTCTCTACTTACCGCGGTGGTCGCGGGACATTATCGAAGAAACCAGGCGTACTCTTGAAACCAAGTTAAGTCTGACTTCGGCACAAACGACGCATCTGCTTCATCAACTGGAAATTCACTTCGCGGATGCCTGGGTGGAAGGTTACAACTCACTGATCCCAGCAACGACCAACCATCCGAAAGACCGCCATGTTCTTGCCGCTGCTGTAGTTTGCGGAGCGCAAACTATCGTTACGTTCAACCTCAAAGACTTTCCAGAAGACGCGTTAGTACATTGGAATGTCGAGGCACAGAGCCCCGATGAGTTCCTGATCCACCAATACCATCTGGACCCGGAAGCAGTTTTTGCGGTTGTTCGAGAACAGGCCGAACAGCATGGCGGGTGGGAACGCTTGATGAGCATACATCACAGGACTGTTCCTGAATTCGTATCCCTGGTTCAGCAGCATCGCCAATAGGAGTCGAACTCGGAAGTCCTAAACTTCCGAGTTGCTTCCGAGCTCTTCAGATTCCACCGACACCAGAGGCCGCGATTGTGGCAAAATCGTATGCAGTGATGTTGCGACAAGTTGTGGCAACATTTGGGATCGGTTCGGTTGACCTTCTGCTGGAGAACCAGCAGGTCGAATGCGAAATTACTGGGGTTTTTCGCAACCCCACTTTAGCCCCACAGCAAGAATTCCCTCTACGTCCTTTCAATAATTTAGAACGCCAAACGCTCCCGTTAAGTTATTGAAAATAATAGATTTATTCAATTTGGGAGCAGAGGGTCGGGGCTTCGAATCCCTCCGCCCCGACCATTAGAATCAATTAGTTAAGGTAAAGCTTGTCGATTGAAGCCCCTTCACTGTGGTGGTTTTTTGGGGGTACCTTTCAGGTTTTCGGCATGCCCGTAAGCATATACTGCCCGCGTGGCGCCTAAACAGGCTGGACTCTGGCGTCGCTCTTGCGACTCTCTCCCAAATCCCCGGATGGTTCGATAACAATCTAGGATCGATTTCCAAACAGGCCATCGACCTTTATTCAGGCTGGCCAAATGCTATGAGTGCCTTCACGTTTCGGAGCCTGATGCGCTACGCCCTTGCCATCTTCGCTGCCGGCCAACTCGAGATGAGTTCCCTGAGCCTGTTCAGCGCCTCGGGAAATTTCTCGCCTGTTGCCCCGAAGCCAAGGCGGAAATGCGAAGGCGCTTCGAAGCAGTCCCCAGGCGCGAGCAGGATGCCCCGCTCTGCGGCGGCCCGGCAAAAGGAACGGCTGTTCTCTCCGCTTAGCAGCCATGGAAAGACGGTCATTCCGCCACGAGGAGGAATCCAGCCGATCGCTTCGCGATGCTCGGACATGAAGGCGTGAAGCAGGCTAAGATTTTCATCAGCGGTTTCCTGCGTTCTTCCGAGCACGGTGTCGCGGTGGCGCATCGCGATTTCCGCCAGCATCTCTCCGGCAGAGTTGTTTGTGATGGAGAAATAGGCGCGCGCGTTCCAATAGCGCTTGAGGCGCTCGGGGTCATGCTCAATCATCCATCCGGTTCGGACTCCGGATAAAGGAAAGGCCTTCGAGAAATCATGGATGACTGTGGCGTGGGGTAAACGGGCGGCCGATTTTGTCGATCGTCCATGATAGATAGGATGGTAGACCTCGTCGCTGATAAGCTGAATTCCCCGTGATGACGTGTGCTCGTGAAGGCTGTCCAGGTCCACATCGCTCATCGTGGCGCCGGTTGGATTGTGCGGACTATTGATCAGGACCAGCTTCGTGTTTCGATCTGTGAGTTTCTTGATCTCTTCGACATCGATGGCAAACCCATTCTCTCTCCGAACTGCATAGAGGCGGGTCTCAAGCCGAAGAGACTCAGGGAGCGCCGAGAATGTTGTGAAGCCCGGTTGGGGCAGGATTACGTTGGCGCCTGGTTCTGCGGCCAGCCACATGAGGATCAGCAGGGCCTCAGAGGCGCCAGTCACGACCTGCACTTTGTCCACATCCACCTGCTGCATGTCGGCGATCGCAGCGCGCAAGCCGTCGGCGCCTGCCGGACGGCCGTAGACAACCTTGTGATTGAAGAAGACATGGCGCTCCTCATCACTGGCGAGGCTCAGGATCTCATTCAAGGTCCATGACGGGCCGGTGCTTGCAGCCAGATTGAAGTCGATTCCGTGCTCGTAGGTGTCCAACCACATATCCAGAAGGAAGGGTTTCAACTCCATTTCGCACCTCAACGAATTAGATCAGCCGACAGTTCAACCAGCTTCACAAAAGTGTCCGGGATGGGCTGCGTGATCTTCGTGTTCTTTCTCTCCGATACCAGGTGACGCATCCCTGCTGCTCGGAACTGAGCAGCAGGGGTCAGAGTTACGCTTAGGACACGACGACCACCATGCCCAGGGAGCCTGAGGCTACGAGTGCGTGTGCCTGGCTGATCGTAGAAGCGTCGAAATGTTCTCTCGATAGACGGGGCTTGAGCTTTCCTTCATCGGCCAGCTTTGCAACTGCAGCCAGAATCTCTCCGTGATGAGCGCGACCCTGCCCAGTGATCAGCGGGAGCAGAGTGAAGACTCCTGAATGCGTTGCTCTCCGGAAGGACAAGGGGAGCAAGCCTCCACATTCCCACCGAGGGCTGAGACGACGCTCTATCATGCATGAAACTATATAGTGCAATTATGCATTTGCATGGTTTGATAGTAAGATGAAAAGATTCAACAACTTAGATTCACGAAGTTCTTGAAAACCGTCTCCTAGCTGGCCAGCCAACTCGTGCCCACCGAGCCGCTTCCCGAAGGGATGTTAATGCCTTGCACCGCAATCCACGACAACAGTTCCGGCAGATCCGTTCCCACACGACGGCGTGCGCCCAGCGCATGAACCGAGCATGCACGCTCTTGTACTTGCCATACCGCTCCGGAAGATCATGCTAGCGGGCTCCCGAACGAAGGTGGCGCAAGGCGGAGACGGAGACCTTCCGTGTGGAACTATGTCATCCCGCATTTCAACCAATTTCTGTCCGATCTGCAGCTTGAGCCAAAACATCGTGCCGACGCCGAGGGAAAAGCCGAGCGCATCGCGAAGTCGTTGTTCGCAAAGTACTATCCCAACCAGCTCGTTTTCGACCCCAACTGCTATCTGGAGGTCGGTTCCTACGGCAAAGGCAACGCGACTCAGCCGTGCACGGATCTCGACATGTTCTTCATCCTTCCCGACGAGGTCTGCGGCCGCATCACCCGCGTTCCTGCTTTCCATAAAGGTCTTTGCTGTGGAACCATTCTGCGCAGAAACGGGATCACCGGTATCAACCAGGTTCCTTTCACAGCCGCCGTTTGAACTAAGCCTCTGCGCGGAGAACGCTGCCGCGGGGGGGGGACGATTTGCGTCACGGCGTCTGGTCAGAATCTAAGCTGATGGCGATACCCCAGACCGACAGTCAAGGAACCGGGGGGACGAGCGCACGCAACCTGCACTGGACCTCACGGTTTTTCGGCGAAAACCGTAGAACACGAAAAATCAAAGGTGCCAAAATCGCGCCTCTCCTTAAGCGTCGGTCTCTGACAAGCGAGGTCCTTCCCGCGCATAGATATAGTGCCGGACCTCGACAGGTTTGATGGCGTAGCTGAGGACTTGTTTCTCAATCTCACTGTCGGCTCGAGTGAAGCGGTTATGCTGCCGCTCGTGTTCCGCCCAAGAGTCGACTTTGAAGCTCTCCAGGTATGTATTCGGTGCCTCTGTATCGACGAAGATCCCCCAACTTATCGCACCATCGCGGCGACGAACGCGCTCATAGTTGTGGATTTGATGGAGAAACTCGGGAGCTTTCGTCGGATCAATTACATACTTCACGGTGACGAGGACCGGCCCCTGGTCGGGGTCAGGTTCCTCGATCATGGCCGGCTTAACCCAGTGATTCCAGATGCTGAGATCCAGCTTAGTATCCGGCAATCTGAACCAGGGCCGTAGCAATAGACATGCAGCTGTTCCAATACTTGCGGCCGCAAGGGTTGCATGGGTCCCCGTACGCAATGCCACAAAGCCCCACAGAGTGCTACCGACGGTAACGCTTCCCTGAAAGACGAAGAGATAGACTGCGAGCACGCGCGCCCTTACCCAATCGGGCGCAAGCTCCTGCACCATGATGTTGAAGAGGGACATGATCGCGGTCCAGGAGGCACCTCCAAAGAGCATTAGAAAGCAGAGGATCGACGGTGTACGTAACAATGCCAGACTTAAGACAATTGCGGCGAATACCGCGGTGGCGGAAGACAGTAGAGTCTCCGTCGAGAGCTTCGACCTGGTTCGCTGCAGCACCATGGCGCCCAGTACCGCTCCCAATCCGAAGGACCCGAGCAAGAACCCGTAGGCGATTGGGCTTTTACTGACTTCCCTCGCCGCGGTCGGCAGCAGCGCCCAGAAGGAGCTCGTGAAAAATGTTAGAACTGCCGACCGAAGCAGCAGCCTGCGAATACCCGGGGAATACCGGACATAGCGAATGGCAGCGGAGGTCGCTCCCCGGAAGGTCTCTGCAGGCAGTGTGCTCTTTCGCACGGGCCTCTTCCACCTTTCGATCACGGCGATGACACCGAAGAAAGAGAGGGCATTGAAGGCAAATGCAGCGCCCACGCCTACCGATGCAACAATGAAGCCGCCGAGACCCGGCCCTACGGCCCGAGCCAGATTGAACTCGATCCCATTCAGGGCCAACGCGGCTGGTAACTCCTCTTTGGCTACCAGCTCTGGAAAGATTGCCCTCCAAGTGGGCGATTCGACCGCATCCCCTATCGACAACCCGAGCGTAAGCAGGAGTAGGAGCCACGGCGTCATCACTTCGGCGTATGTAGCCACAGTCAGCACAATCGCAATGACGAACATCCACGTCTCTGTGCCGAGTATCAACTTGCGGCGGTCGAAGATGTCTCCGATCGAGCCTGCTGGTAGCGCCAAGAGAAAAAAGGGTAAAGCAGAAGCGGTTTGAATCAGGGCGATATACAGAGGATTCCTGGTGAGCGAAGTCATCAGCCATGCCGCGCCAACACTCTGCATAAAGGTTCCAATATCAGAGATCAGGTTGGACGCAAGCAGGTTTCGGAACGTGAGGTTCCGGAGAGGCTGCCACGGCCCCAATGAGCGAGAAACCTCTGATTGAGCTCCCTGAGTCATCGGTTTTGAAACTTACCGTCTTCCTTTATCTGATGGCCATCCCAGTTTAGCGACTCGGTTGACAGGAAGGCGATGGCTACGAAAACATTTGGATAATCAGGTTCGTCCGCGACATTTGCCTATGGTCGATGCCGTCCGAGATGCCAAACTGGTGATCCCGATGGGCAGCAAGCTGCCACTCAGCCAGGCGGCCGAAGCTCAAACAGCCGCGGGAAAGGCCGATATCGGGAAGGTCTTGCCGTTGGCTTAACATTCTATTGCGAACAAAGGCCACGAAGGGAGAATCGGAGATGAAAAAGGCTGCGCACGGAATCAACCCTGCTTCGAAACCAAGTGGCGACGGATGTGTAGAATGCCTGGCGTCGCCGAGAGGCTGGTGGTTTCATCTACGTCGGTGTGCGGAGTGTGGGCACATCGGATGCTGTGACAGTTCTCCGAGTCAACATGCATTAAAGCATTCGGCGGTGACGGGCCATCAGATCATAACCAGTTTTGAGCCGGGTGAGGATTGGTTCTTCGATTACGAGAAGCAGGCGATGGTCAAGGGTGTAGAGTTGCTTCCGCCGCATTCGCACCCGAGAAATCAGCTCACTCCTGGACCAGCAGGAAGGGTGCCGGCCAACTGGGAATCGCTTCTGAACTAGCCAGCCATTCTAGGTCTGCCGCCCGTAAAAGATAAATGTTCGGCGAACGATCAAGAACCATCGATAAACTGCTTCGAAGCTCATCATGCTCGGCGACGAGCGACCACTTGTGTCATTTCAATACGTTGCAGGAGAATTGGACAATGTTGCCAACGATCAATACGCCTGACCGGCAAGCCGAAGCTTTTCCCGTGCTTACGCCGAAACAGATAGACAGTCTCCGGCCCTATGGCAATATCCGATCGGTCCGTGCTGCTGAGGTTCTTTTTGAACCGGGTGAGTCGGGCATGTCCTGTTTCGTGGTGCTCTCAGGAAAGCTCGACATCGCAGTGCCCGGACTCTCCGGCGAGCGAGTATTTGTGACCTACGGCCCCGGCCAATTCTCCGGTGAAGTTGTCCTGATCTCCGGAGCCCGCGCACTTTCTCGCGGGCGTGTGGCCGAGCCGGGGGAGTTTCTTGAAATCGGCGCGGACCAGTTGCGCACGTTGCTTGCGAAGGATGCCGAGCTGAGCGATATCTTCATGCGCGCATTCCTCTTGCGCCGTATTGCGATGATTTCGGGAGGCCTGGACAACGTGGCCGTGCTGGGATCGCAGCACTCGTCCAATACGCTGCGCCTGCGCGAATTCCTTACCCGTAACAGCCTTCCCTATCGCTATGTCGATCTCGATAGCGACAAGGCGTCGCAGGAACTACTGGATCGCTTCGACATAAAGCTCGAGGACATTCCCATTGTCATCTGCGGCGGAAAGAAAGTGTTGCGAAATCCGGAAAATCAGCAACTGGCGGAGTGTCTGGGGTTCACGGGCCAGATAGATGAGCACCGTATTTACGATGTCGCGATTGTGGGCGCTGGTCCGGCAGGATTGGCCGCGGCCGTATACGCGGCTTCCGAGGGGCTGGACGCGCTTATGATCGAATCGGAATACCCAGGAGGCCAGGCCGGCGCTAGTTCAAAGATCGAGAATTATGTCGGTTTTCCCATGGGCATTTCGGGGCAGGAGCTTGCCGGCCGTGCTGTTGTGCAGGCCGAAAAATTCGGCGCTCAGATGATGGTCGGTGAGAAAGTGGTGAAGATCAGGTGCGACCGGCGGCCGTACCAGCTTACTTTGGAAAATGGCGGTGGCATCGACGCGCGAAGCATCGTTATTGCTACCGGCGCTCAGTACAACAAGCCGAAAGTTGAGAATTTGGGGCAATTCGAGGGACAGGGCATCTACTACGCCGCCACAGCCATGGAAGCACAACTATGCACAGGCGAGGAGATCGTCGTGGTTGGCGGCGGCAACTCGGCCGGTCAGGCAGCAGTCTTCCTGGCAGAGACAGTACGCAAGGTCTACATGCTGGTTCGCGGCAAGGAACTGTCCGAAACAATGTCGCGCTATCTCATCGAGCGAATCGTTGAGAATCCAGGCATTGAACTGCATCTCCAAACCGAGATTGTCGCATTGGCAGGTGATTCGCGCTTGAATCGGGTGACCTGGCTGAACCGGGCGAAAGACGAAGAATCTGTGCATGAGATCGGCCATGTGTTCGTGATGGCAGGTGCTTCGCCGCGTTCAGATTGGCTGCGTGAATGTCTTGCCCTCGACAACCAGGGATTCATACTCACAGGACGCGATTTGGACCCGGTTCTGGACAGCGCGCCACTGAAATGGCCGCTCAGCCGGCCTCCGCAGATGCTCGAAACCAGCCTGCCTGCAGTTTTTGCTGTTGGAGATATTCGTTCCGGCAATGTAAAGCGCGTTGCATCTGCCGTGGGTGAAGGTTCAATCTCGATCCATCTCGTGCATAGCGCGCTGAAGGAGATGTGACAGGCCGCGAGCCTCATTGCCCCAGAAGCGCAGGTTGCGATTTCGGCGCCTGAAAAGATGAGACCCGAAGTGTTGCCTTCTTGGACGGTGTTGCCGTTGACGCGGGTCTGGATTTGCAATCGATCCGGATCCGGGATCTCGTCCCCCGTAACGATCCACGGCCCAAAGGTCATGAGCTGTCGGCGTTCTTGCCCTGTGTCCAGCGCTCGCTGGACATTTGAAAGTTGCGGGTGCCTCACTATTCCCGATCTTTCGAATTGCTGCCGGCTATGCCGCACAGCCGAATTTCTTGCGCAGAGCATTTTGAGTGCCGGGCCGCAAGAAAGAATGTCCAGGCTTTTACCGGAGCATGCCGAGTGCCAGGAAACAGCGTCGCAACATCGCCTGAATTCAAAAGGGTTGCGCCGCGGCGAATCTCGCCGCCATTGGTTGCCCGTTGAATCTCTGACGTCAAGGGAGAAAACAGATTGACACTTGACGCTCTGCGCAAGAGCAATTCCACAACCCTCTTAACTAGGAAGTGTCGAGACAACCGGGGAAGACTCCGGTTTTTGAAAGGAGCTGGTTGACGCTGAACCATGTAACGACTGCATTTTCCTCCGCTATGTGCGATCAAGTAGAGAATCTGCGCACTAGCTTGGCCCAGAAGGCGGCTGGCTCTCATTTCGTGCTCACCGCGCTTTTCCAAGCGTGTAGCATCCGCTTGAGCCGTCGCCGGGCGCGGAGGGCTAGGACCAGCCGTTCAGTTTACGCTGCCCCAACGGAGCAGAGATCATGCATGACCTCAGCGGATGACGTCATGGTGTTCAGTATTTATCATCATTAGTGATGCCCGTACACGTGCATTGATGGAGTGTCTGTTGCTGTCGATTCGCGGAGGCCGGAACGGTCGTTAATGAAGTGTCCCGATGGTGTAAAGGCCAGGCATTGTGGAGATGTCAGATTATGTGCGGGAATGTCTCCGTGAGGATGAGGAATTCATCCTGTACCGGGCACGCGCCAGCTCAACAGAAATACCTTCTGTTCTTCTGTTGACCCCTGCTTCACTACGTCCCCGGTTGGAAAGCCTTAAGAAGTTAGAGCACGAATATTCGCTTTGCAATGATTTCGACACCACATGGGCAGTTCGACCCCTTTCTCTTTCTCAGAGCAATGGACAGAAAATGCTTGTGCTCGAGGATCCCGGTGGTGAGTTTCTCCATCGTCTCATTCAAGGCCCGATGGAATTAAAGCAGTTCTTACGCATCGCGATTGGCATTTCGACCGCACTCGGCCAGTTACACAATCGGTCGGTGATCCACAAAGATCTGAAACCCTCGAACGTCCTTGTTGACCCCGCGACCGGCCATGCTTGGCTCACGGGTTTTGGGATATCCTCGCGTCTGCCGCGCGAACGGCAGTCCCCCGGCCCCCCCGAGTTCATCGCCGGAACACTTCCCTACATGGCACCGGAACAGACCGGACGAATGAATCGCTCCATCGATTCCCGGAGTGATCTCTACTCTCTGGGCGCCACGCTCTACGAGATATTGACCGGAAGGCTTCCGTTCACCGCTTCCGATCCGATGGAATGGGTGCACTGTCATATTGCAAGACTGCCTATTCCGCCCGCCGAACAGGTCCCAAATATACCGGGCCCCGTCTCGGCCATCGTCATGAAATTATTGGCCAAAACTGCCGAGGAGCGATACCAGACCGCGCTTGGCCTGGAGCGTGATCTTCGGCGTTGCCTTGACGAGTGGGAGATGCGGCACCACATCGACGAATTCCCTCCTGGCAAACTGGATTTTCCAGACCGGCTGATGATTCCCGAAAAGCTGTATGGTCGAGAGCGCGAGGTGGACACATTGCTCGCGGCCTTCGACCGGGTCGTGACGCAGGGTAGGACAGAGCTGGTGCTTGTGTCCGGTTATTCTGGCGTCGGCAAATCCTCTGTGGTGAACGAGCTGCACAAGGTGCTTGTTCCGCCGCGCGGGCTGTTCGCCTCCGGCAAGTTCGATCAGTACAGGCGTGACATCCCTTATGCCACTTTGGGGCAAGCGTTTCAGAGCCTTGTCCGTCCGCTGCTGAGCAAGACCGAAGCCGAACTGCGCGTCTGGCACGACGCCCTTCTGGAGGCACTGGGCGCGAACGGACCGCTTATGGCGGATCTGGTGCCCGAGCTAAAGCTCATCCTCGGAGAACCACCCCCTGTCCCTGAGCTTCCGCCACAGGACGCACAGCGACGCTTCCAACTGGTATTTCGACGATTTATCGGTGTCTTCGCCCGGCCTGAGCATCCCCTAGCGCTGTTCCTCGACGACTTGCAATGGCTCGACGCAGCGACGCTCGATCTGCTGGAGGATTTGTTGACCCAGTCGGATCTGCAGCACCTCCTGCTCATCGGCGCCTATCGCGACAACGAAGCTACCGCTGTCCATCCACTGACGCGGAAGCTCAAGGTCATCAAGAAGGCCGGCGGAAAAGTAGCGGAGATCACGCTGGCTCCGCTCGCCCGGGAACATCTAGGACAGTTGATTGCGGATGCGCTTCGCTGCGAGCTGGAGCAGGCCGCGCCGCTGGCGCAACTGGTGCATGAGAAGACAGGTGGCAATCCGTTCTTCGCCATTCAGTTCATTTCATCGCTGGCGGACGAGGGAATGCTCACCTTCGATCGTGCTGTGGCCCGCTGGTCCTGGGATTTCGACCGCATTCACGCCAGAGGATACACCGAAAACGTGGTGGACCTTATGGTCGGGAAGGTCTCCCGGTTGTCGGCCGAGACCCAGAATGCGTTGCAGCAGCTAGCCTGTCTTGGTAACATCGCCGAGATCGTGACACTGATGATCGTCCTCGGGTTTTCCGAGGAGCATGTCCACACAGCTTTCTATCCGGCCGTCTGTCAGGAGTTAGTGGAGCGCTTGGCGGGCAGCTACCGTTTCGTCCACGATCGCGTTCAAGAAGGGGCCTATTCGCTGATCCCGAAGAAACTGCGCGATCAGGCGCACCTTCGAATTGGGAGACTGCTCTTGGCGCACATCGTTCCCGAAAAACGGGAGGAGGCGATTTTCGATATCGTCAATCAGCTCAACCGCGGCTCTCACCTTATTACGTCAACAGAGGAGCGCGAGTCGGTCGCAGAATTGAACTTGACCGCGGCCAAGCGGGCGAAGCTCTCGATCGCCTATGCCTCAGCTCTATCTTACCTGGCGACGGGTCGCGCGCTCCTGACAGAAGAGAGTTGGGAGACAAGGTATGAGCTTATCTTCTCACTCGAACTCCTAATGGCCGAGTGTGAACTATTGACCGCCCGTATCGAGTCTGCTGAAAAGCGACTTTCGGTGCTCGCCCAGCGCGCGAAATCCGAACACGATGTCGCGCTCGTCACGCGGTTGCGGCTAACGTTATTCAATACTCTGGATCGGAGCAGCGACGCAGTGGTGGCATGCCTTGAATATCTCAGGCGTCGGGGCACACACTGGTCTCTTCGCCCCAGCATGGACGAAGTAAGGCGCGAATACGATCGGATCTGGTGGCAGCTTGCTGGCCGGCAAATCGAGGACCTTATAGACTTACCTTTGATAGCGAGTTCAGAGGTTCTCGACATTCTTGACGTTTTGACGGAGACTGTCAACACTGCGTTGCACACCGACGAGAATTTATCCTCTCTGGTTATTTGCCACATGGTGAATCTTAGTCTGGCACATGGAAACAGCGACGCATCGTGTTTCGCCTATGTATGGTTTGCGATCATCGCTGGACCACGCTTCGGCAACTATAGAGATGGGTTCGGATTTGGCAACCTTGGATACCAGCTTGTCCGGCAACGCGGATTGAAGCGCTATGAAGCTCGGACGTATATGTCCTTCGGCAATCTGGTCATCCCTTGGGCCAAACACGCTCGCAGCGGACGCGATCTGATACTCGGCGCCTTCGAGGTGGCTAACCGGATCGGTGATCTGACGTTCGCAGCTTACTGTTGCGATTCCTTGAATTCAAATTCCTTAACGGTGGGCGATCCGCTTGAGGAGACACAGTCCCAAGCGGAGAAAGGTCTAGAGTTTGCCAAGAAATGGCGCTTCGGCTTCGTGGTTGATCTTATCAGCGTGCAGTTGGCATTGGTCCGGAACCTCCGGGGCCTCACCAGCAGCTTCGGATCCTTCAACTACGACGAATTCGATGAAGCCCAATTCGAGGATCATCTCAAGACCAACCCTGTCTTTGCTCTACCTGAGTGCTGGTATTTTGCCCGCAAGGCGCAGGCTCGCTTCCTCGCGGGCGATTACGAATCCGCGATGGAGGCTTCCATCAAGGCGCAACGGGTCGCCTGGACATCGCCTTCTCAGTTCGAACGAGTAGAGCTCTACTATTACGGCGCCCTCTCTCACGCGGCCTGTTGGGAAAGTGCTCCACATAATCAGAAGCGGGAACATCTTGACTCTCTCAGATCACACTACAAGATGTTTGAAGTGTGGGCGGAGCATTGCGCGGAGAATTTTGAAAACCGCACCGCACTGATCGGCGCCGAAATCGCGCGAATCGAAGACCGGGTGCTCGATGCCGAAGCCCTCTATGAAAAGGCCATCCGCTCGGCGCACGCAAACGGGTTCATTCACAATAAAGCGGTTGCCTACGAAGTTGCCGCGCGATTCTACGCCGCACGCGGCTTCCAAAAGTTCGCAGACGCATACTTGCTCGAAGCCAGGTATTGCTATCAGCGTTGGGAGGCCGATGGAAAAGTAAGGCAGCTCGACCATCTCTATCCCCACCTCGCAGAGGGAGACCCAACTCGGAGCGTGACGAGTATGATCGCGGCGCCGGCCGAACTCCTGGATCTAGCCACCGTAATCAAGGTTTCGCGCGCGGTATCAGCCGAAATGGATCTCGACAGGCTAATCGAGACGGCGATGCGGGCAGCCCTTGAGCACGCGGGAGCTGTTCGTGGGCTGCTAATTCTGTCACGTAATGATGGACAGCACATCGAAGCCGAGGCCATGACCATTGGCGGCCAGGTTCTAGTGCGGCGAAAGGAGGCGGCCCGCTGTGCCGTGCCCCAATCGATCGTCAATTATGTTGCACGGACGCACGAGTTTGTACTCCTGGACGATGCAGCCGGCGAGAGCCGATTTGTAGCAGATAGCTATTTTTCTCAGCATCATGTACGTTCAGTTCTCTGCCTGCCATTGATCACGCAGGGGAAGCTGGTCGCCATTATGTACCTGGAAAACAGTCTGGCTTCGCACGTTTTCACTACTAACAGGATCAGTGTACTGAAACTATTAGCAGCACAGGTCGCGATTTCACTGGAGAATACGCAGCTATACGCCGATCTTAGACAGCGTGAGGCCAAGATTCGGCGCCTGGTCGACGCCAATATTATGGCGGTTGTGATCTGGAGGCTCGACGGTACCATTCTCGAGTTCAATGAAGCTTTTCTCCGCATGGTGCAATATGACCGTGAAGATGTCGCCAAGGCTCGCGTGCGCTGGACGGATCTCGCGCCGACTGAATGGCGCGAGCACGACGAACATGCCCTGGCAGAAATAAGAGCAACGGGGACCGTACAGCCCTATGAAAAGGAGTTGTTCCGGAAAGATGGCAGCCGCGTGCCGGTGATGGTCGCTGCCGCGCTTTTCGAGGAAGGTGGTAGCGAGGGCGTTGCTTTCGCATTTGATTTGAGCGAACAAAAGCAGCAGGAAGCGGAACGGGAGAGATTGCGACAACAACTGGGCCATCTCGCGCATCTCAACCGAGTCAGCACGATGGGAGAGCTGACAGCTTCCTTGGCCCACGAAATCAAGCAGCCAATCGGGGCGGCCGTGACCAACGCGGAAGCATGCTTGCGACTACTTGTCCGCAAGCAGCCCGATCTGCCGGAGGCCCAGGAAGCTGCGTTGGAAATGGTCAAAGACGCCAGGCGTGCAGCAGCTATTATCGACCGTGTCCGCTCGCTTTACCGAAGGGGGTCCTCACATCTGGAGGCGGTTGATGTAAACGAAATCATTGACGAGATGATCGATATGCTCCGCGACGAGGCCGATCGGCATTCCGTTACGCTGCGCACTGATCTCACCGAAGGGCTCCCCAGAGTAATTGCTGATCGTGTGCAATTACAGCAGGTGTTGATGAACCTCGCGCTCAATGGCATTGAGGCGATGGGCGTCGATGCCGCCGGTGAACTCAGCATCAAGTCGCAGTTGGCTGAAAATAGTCGGCCGTTGATTTCGGTCACTGACACGGGCGAGGGCCTGCCAAATGGGAGGACGGACCGGATTTTTGACGCGTTCTTTACCACCAAACCGCAAGGCACTGGCCTGGGACTAGCGATCGCACGTTCCATCGTCGAGTCGCACGGTGGTAGCATCTGGGCCACAGCAAACTCCGGGAGCGGGGCAACATTTTACTTTACGATCCCCAGTACAATCGCAGTGACTGGATAAGATTTCATGCAGTGAGCGAATCCTACATTGCACCGGATGAGGGTATGAGCGATCCTACGGAATAACGTCGCGTGGGGGTGAATAGCCAAGATGTCATCTCTGACCAAACTCGGAACTGGCGAAGGCGCTTGCGCTCCGGCCCAGGTAGTGGGGCGGCGCTATGAAGCCGTACTTCGCCTCAGCGAAGCGCTCTCCCAGTGCCGGGAACCCGAAGATCTCACTGCGATCCTCTCTGAAGAACTGCGCGAGTTCCTCCCATTCTTACAGTTCTATATCGTCGTCTGCAAAGAGAACTCCGACGAAGTCGAATGGGCTGTCGTCGGGCGAGAAAAGAGCCTCATCGCTGCATACGCGAATGTGCCCGTTCAAGAACGACCGTCCTGGCAGGCGTACAAGACCCAGGAGCCGTTTCATATCCGTGAATGGGAAACGGATGAGAGAGTTCCCGCACAACTAAGAAAAGGAGTTGCAGATCTAGGGCTTGATCAGGGCCAGCTGGTTTTTGTTCCCCTGACCACGCCGCATCGCCGTTTGGGCGCCCTGGGCATGTCCGGACATCTCGGAACCGACTACACCAGTGAGGACGTCAGCTTTCTGCAACTGATTGGTCGTGTAGTCGCACTTAGGATTTCCGACAGCTTCAATCTCCAGCAAGCGGAGGCAGCACGCTTGCAGTTGGAGCGCCAGAATGATCGGTTGCAACGCACTGAACGAGAGCTGCGCGAAGTGATCGAAACGATCCCATGTCTGGCATGGACTGCCACGGCAGACGGGAATGCCGAATTTTTCAATCGACGCTGGTTGGAATATGCCGGGCTCACGCCGGATCAGGCGCAGGGTACCGGCTGGACAACTACAATACATCCGAACGACCTTAGCGGGCTTGAGACTTACTGGCAGAGGATTTTGGCTTCTAGCCAGCCAGGCGAATTCGAGGCACGGCTACGCCGTTTCGACGGTGAATACCGTTGGTTTCTGTTCCGCGCAACTCCAAGCTTCGACGAAAATGGAAAAGTCGTCAAATGGTACGGCACAAATATCGATATCGAGGAGCGCAAACGGGCGGAGCAGGATCTTAGGCGCAGCGAAGCTTATCTCGCGGAAGCACAGAGGCTGACCCAAACGGGCAGTTGTGCCATTCACGGGACAAGCCGCGAGATCTTGTACTGGTCCGAGGAAATGTTCCAGCTTTTCGGCTTCGATCAGCAACTGGGTTTACCAGGATTCGAGCAATGGGTGCAGCGCATCCACCCCGAAGACCGCGACAAGTTCAAGCTGGCGAGCGATAGGACCCTGCTGAAGAATCTGGATTGCGACGTTGAATTTAGAATCGTGAAGCCCGATGGAACAGTGAGACACATTCATGGCATCGGACATCCGGTTTTGAGTTCCAACGGTGAGCTTGTCCAAGCGGTTGGCACGATGGTCGACATCACGGAACGCATACGCGCCGAGGAAGGTTTGAAGCGGAGTGAAACATACCTGGCGCAAGCGCAACGAGTGGCCAACATGGGGAGCTGGGTTTTCGACACAATTCGAATGAAGCCCGTGTATCTTTCAACGGAATGGCATCGCCTCCAAGACTTCGATCCTAAAGACAGTATGCCCACCTGGGAGCAAAGGCTGCTGCGGATTCATCCCGAGGATCGGGCCAGATATGAAGAGGCATTCAAGCGAGCAATAGCCGAGAAATCGGACTTGGACGAGGAGTTTCGAATTCTGCTTCCGAACTCGGCCCTCAGATATATTCGTTCCCTCGGCCACCCTGTTTTGGACGCATTTGGCGAAGTAACACAAATGATTGGGGTGATAATGGACGTGACCGAAAGCAGGCATGCTGAGCAGGAACACGAGAGATTACGGCAGGAACTCGCGTATCTGTCGCATCTAAACCGAGTCAGCACGATCGGGGAGTTGACGGCCTCTTTGGCCCACGAAATCAAGCAACCAATTGGGGCGGCAGTTACAAATGCTCAAGCGTGCTTGCGATTTCTTGATGGGGACCGACTTAATCTAAGCGAGGCGCGCGAGGCTGCTTTAGAGATGGCCAGCGACGCCATGCGTGCGGCCGAAATCATTGACCGTGTCCGTTCCCTCTACCGAAAGGATTCTTCACATCAGGAGATGGTTGACGTAAACGAACTGATTCAAGAGATGATTGTTATGCTGCGCGATGAGGCCAATCGGCATTCCGTTACAACGCGCACTGATCTCGCCGAAGGGCTCCCCAAGCTGATCGCCGATCGCGTGCAGTTGCAGCAGGCATTGATGAATCTCATGCTCAATGGGATTGAGGCGATGCGGGACGCGACCGGCGAGCTGAGCGTCAAGTCGCGGCTGGCTGAGAATTGTCAAGTGCTGGTTTCCGTCACCGACGCTGGCGTAGGGCTGCCCACCGAAAACACTGACCAGATCTTTAACGCGTTCTTTACCACCAAACCGCACGGCACCGGGCTGGGGCTTGCGATCACACGTTCCATTATCGAATCACATGGTGGCCGCGTGTGGGCCACCGCAAACTCGGTGCGAGGAACAACGTTTCACTTTATGCTGCCCCAACGGAGGGCTGTGCACGCATGACCCCCGCAAAGAGTGTCACAGTATTCCACGACAGCGTCAAAATTCGGTTGCGCTCACGTAAACACATTAAAATGAATGAGTTACTGTAAGCCTCCAGCGAACGACTCCTACCTTTTCATCTTTCCCTTCTGTTTCCGGCCAGCAACATAGGAACGATCTCTTAGTTGGACCGGCTTTGATTTCGGAGACCTGACATCGTTGAGAGCCGCTCAGATCGAGGCTTTGAGCAGTCCTCACGAACAGCGGCTGGCTTGTAAAAGCTCTTCTGCACGTTTGGGGAAACGAATCAGTCACGGGTTTGATGGCCGCAAAATCGGTTTCTATTGCTATATTTCTTGCAAAAAACTTTCATGAAATCCGAGGTTTTGGCAGCCGGCAGACACAAGTTTCATCGCTCAGATTGCCCCTGACGACAGCGATGTTAGATTCTTAGGCCCTAAAGGGAGATCTTGACTCCAATACAAGATGAGTTGTTCATGAGGCGGCCTGTGGAGGATTTTCAAAGGGGCCTGAAGGAGTAGGCATGCTGGAGATTGAAAATCAGCGTGTACAGGGCAGAAAATTCGAGTTTGGAAGCGATCGGACGGTTCGTCGAGGCCAGCGAGGGGATCCGATTTGAAGGCGTAAATCGCCAGGAGCTTTATCGGGGACGGCAACGATTAAGGATTATGCCGTGCGACGCATGATCGCGAATCGTTGCCAGACCACTACTCGCCCCGCAAGGCCTGGATCGGATCCACCGCCGCTGCTCGGCGTGCCGGTATCACGGATGCCATAAGCGCCAGGGCAAGCACGGCAATGGCTGCCAGCACCAGCACCACGGGATCGAATGGGCTTACCTGGAACAGGAAGCTGCGCACAAAGCTGGCTGCCGCCGCGGCTCCCGCCAGCCCGATCACCGCTCCCATCACCGCCAGCTTCGCTCCGGAGGTCAGCACTAGGCGCAGGATATGCGAGCGC
>DATDLS010000193.1:0-34270 GCA_036519195.1 Occallatibacter sp.
CGCCGATAACGTCAATCAGTTTGCGGCAAGATTCGGAGGTCCGATTATCAAGGACCGCTTGTTCTTCTTTGCTAACTACGAAGGTTTGCGCGTTGTGCTGCCAACGTCCGGCACCGTGTTTGCGCCGACCTCGGCGTATATGACCAAGACGATCAATGCTGCTCCTGCTGCGGACCAGGCATTTTACAAGCAGATTTTCAGCTTATATCAGAACGCGAAGGGCTATTCAACGGCAACCCCGTCCGCTACCGACCCCAACGCTGTGTCTTATACTTACTCGGCGGGGAACTTCACCCACGAGTTCCTGCTTACCTCGCGCGTGGATTTGAAGTTGACCGACCCGGACAATGTCTTTGGCCACTTCAAGTGGGACAAGGGCGTGCAGGCAACCTATACCGATCCCCTCAATCCGCTCTTTAACTCCGACAGCCCTCAGCCCTCATTCGAGGGGACCCTTGGAGAGACCCATGTCATCAACTCGAACATGACCAATCAGTTCCTCTTTGGCGTGATCTGGTATAGCGCCGTTTTTCAGAACACTACTGCCGCCGCCGCCAATGCGCTCATTCCTTACGTGCTCGACTTTGCCGGATTCGGCGGGACCTTTAATACGCTCGGTGGGAACGACGATAACTATCCTCAGGGCCGAAATGTTACCAACTATCAGTTCAGCGACGATGTGAGCATTTCGCACCGACGTCATACCTTTCAGTTCGGCGCTTACTTCCGGCGCGACGACGTGACGGACTACAGTCCTTCTGTACTCACCACTCCCCTTCTTTTCGCGGATGAGAATGGAGCCTTCGCAGCCGGGCAAGGCGCAGGAGAATATGAACAGCAGTATCCGCTTCGTAACACCCAGCCGGTCGCCCTTTATAACCTTTCAGGTTACGCCCAGGACAGCTGGAAACTTCGTCCGAATCTGACCATCACAGCTGGTGTTCGCCTCGAACATGACTCGAACCCAGTCTGCGGCACGAACTGCTTCGCCTACACGAACGGCGCATTCGATTCCTTGAATCCCAGCACGGCAACGCCCTACTCCACACTGTTGACTTCGGGCCAGCACCAGGCGTTTCCCGGATTCCAGGCGATTGCGGTGAATCCGCGCGCCGGCTTCTCCTGGACGCCGTTTGGCTCAGGCAGCAGCACGGTGGTTCGCGGGGGCTTCGGTATGTTCACAGACGTATTTCCAGCGGTTGTGGCGGACAGCTTCCTGAACAATGCGCCGACCAACGTCGGCTTCGTGCTTCCGGGAGCAGATCTTGGTGGCCCTTCGATCAGCATCAACCCATCGAACCCTACAAGCGGACAGACAGTGGCGGCCTCATCAAACAAGGCATTCCAGGCCGGGTTCCAGAGCGGCGCAAGCTTCAACACGCTCTCGGCCAGCGTTCCGGGCTTTGGCGCGCCGTCGGTCGTTGGCGCGGTTGGCAAGTTGCACTACCCAACCTACGAGGAGTATAGCTTCCAGATCGAGCAGGCCCTCGACCCCAAGAAGCAGACAGTCCTCTCGGTCGCCTACGTCGGGAACCACGGATATCATGAACCGGTTCAAAACAAGGTCGTGAACGCCTTCGGCGTCAACAACGGCGATCCCGGCTTTACCAACTTCAACGGAGTGAAAACACCGATCAACTTTACCGGTCTTCCCGCCGCCGCTCCCAACAGCTCCTTCAGCGGGGCTAATGAAGTTAGCAACGGCGCGATTTCGCACTACAGTGGTCTCATCGTCGGCGCCTCCCGTCATACGAGGTCGCTGACGCTCAACTTCAACTACGGCTGGAGTCATGCTCTGGACGAGGTCTCGAACGGCGGTATTCTTCCCTTCTCCGGAGCTGCTGGTGGAGCTGGTGGCAATATTCAGTTTCCTGAAAACCCAAATAATCTCAAGCAGAACTATGGCAATGCGGACTACGATGTGCGGCAGAACTTCACCGCCTCCTATGTCTACACACTGCCCTACTACGGTGGCCCAAAGTTGCTCACGGATGGTTGGCAGGCGAGCGGCACAGTCTTCCACCATACCGGCTTTCCCTTCTCTATCACTGATAGTGCTGTAACTGCAACCAATTATGAAACGGGTGAATTCTTAGCGGCCGAGGTCCAAGGCGTCAAGAGCTGCGGCGGAAGTGCGGTCTTCAACAACGCTACCGGCGCAACAGCCAACCCCTGCGCCATTGCTGCGGGAATTGGTATGGCAGGTACCCCTAACTATGTCGATCCTACGGCGTTCGGGCAGCAGGAGCGTAACCAGGTGATTGCGCCTTCTTACACCGATACCGACTTCAGCATCATGAAGGGGTTCAAGTTGCCACACCTTGATACCGGTCGTCTTCAGGTTGGAGCGCAGTTCTTCAACCTTTTCAATCACCCGAACTTCGCACCTCCGGGCAGCGACATCAACAATCCGTCGACTCTAGGTTCGATCAACTCCGATGTCAGCACGCCAACCTCGATCCTCGGTTCGTTCCTGGGTGGCAATGCCGATCCTCGCCTTATCCAATTGAAAGGAGTAATCACCTTTTAACGAAACTGTATTGCCTTAAATATCCCCCGGCAGAGCCTTGAAGGTGCCCCACATTTTTCGCTGGACACAGAGGGGATCGATCTTCTGAGCTGCCCGTAGGAAGGCCTGCAATCAGGAATTTAGCCCAGATATTCTCGCATGCATTCGGCAGACCCTCGATGAAGATCCCCCTCTTCCCCGAGGGGTTTTGTCGCAGATGGTGTGCGGATGGCTGAATGGGCGCACAGCTTTGGGCCAGTTCAAGGAAGTCAGTTGTCGAGTCGCGCTGCTGAAGTTGCATCGCCTCGGCCTACTGTGACTGCCTGTTCGAACTCTCAGCATTCATTGCCGGGCTATGACCGGCTGCCCGAGTTCCGCTGGGAGTTTGTGCCGCTGTGGGGGATACCGACCCATTTTCTCTCTGCGCCGCGCCGGGTCCAATGTGGAGAGCATGGGGTGGTGGCGGAACACATTCCCTGGCGCGCGGAGAAACGTCCATTGACGACGGACATGATGGGGTTTCTTGCCCGCTGGACGAGGCGGCTCGGTTGGAGCGAGACGGCCAGGGTGTTCGGAACCAGTTGGAAGTCGGTCTATCGTTCGGTGGAGTGGTATGTGGAGTATGGCTTGCTGAACCGTCAAGTGAGCAGCGTTGAAGCCATCGGGGGGGGAACGAGATTCACCGGGGACACGGCAAGAAGGCGGATAACTTCCTGACCGTCCTCTACCAGATCGATGCCGGGTGTAAACGCCTGCTTTGAATAGGCAAGCGGCGCGCGGAGAAGACGCTTCGACTGGGGTTGAAGGATCTTCGACCGGAGTTTGTAGAAGGTCTGGAGTTTTACTTCCCCATTGAGATCCTTCATCCTTCGACCGAAATTAGTGGCGAACTGGATTATGTAGCGGACACTCTGGCCATGAGTGGAGCTCCCTTCCTCGTCGCCGGCGCTTTCGGGGTCAGTGGAGAGGTAGCGTGCCCGCATGCAGAACTATGATGGGAAAAATGGTACATAGCCAACTGTTGAGAACAGATCGTGCCGCATGGCGGTGTCAGAGACCGGGTTTCCGCATGGCGGCTCCAAGAACTTTTCCCTGTCCAGGCTCCTGAACGAAAACAATGAAGCGCAGATTGTGCGGGTCCAGAGCGGATGGGAGCTTCGACTGGAAGTCAAGAGCGAAATCGCGACCTTTCTGAAGTTTGCCGATTTTTTGCATTTCAATCACAACCGCAACGTGAGTCAACTGCCTTCCACCATTTTCACCACGAAGCACCCGAGATTCAGCGCGGTCCAGAGCAATGGCACCATACACATCCCCACCATGCTTCTCGAGTTCACTGCCGATTTCCACATGCGTGCGAAGAACGGCTGGAGTAGTTCCTTCCACGCTGAGCGGGCCAATCGTTACGGGGACCGTCGCGGCGGAAGCGGATCTCTGGAACACGTTCTCAATCTCCTGGGGGTCGTTGAGGTGCAGTTCGCTTGCGCCGTTTACTATGGCCTGCGGGGTATAAGGAGAATTGAGGCCGAATTCGCGAACATAAGTATTCTGGCGTTCGGTCATCGACGAGGAGGAAAATGGATCCTTCCACCCGTCATGGTCCCAGTAGTCTACATGTTCGCTGAGCACAATCACTGTGGCGCCAGGGATGGGTTGGGATGAATCCATCTTTTGGAGCCAGGCGTCGGCAGGCGGGCAGCTCGAACAGCCTTCGGAGGTGAACAACTCGATGAAGATCGGGACAGCGGGATGATCTGGCTTCTGGGCTTCAACTGAAACGCCCTGAATGACGAAGAACAGAATGAGGGTAAGAATTTTCATGTTCATTGGTCAGATGCAGTTGCTTTCAAATTTAACAGGGTTGAGATCAGCAGAAGCGCGTTCAGTCCATATCGGCTCGAACGCGCTTCCGTCAGGAGGGCAATACATAGGCTTATCCACCTGTCCCGGCTCAAAAGAGGATCTTGGATCCGAACGAGAGCACGCGAGGATCGTAGGCACTGGCCGTCTGACCGAATTGAGTGTCTCGAATATCCTTGCCGAAACCATTGAATTCTGTGTGGTTGAAGGTGTTGAAAGACTCAAATCGAATTTCCAGCCTGGTGCCTTCTTGAGAACTGAGAGAAATGCGCTTGAAAAGAGCTAGGTTCCATTTGAAGATTCCGGAACCGACGACCGCATCTTTCCCCGCAGACCCGAAGGCCTGGTTCGGGTCTGCATTCCATGGCGCCGTGGGGGCGGCAAAAGCGGCAACACTGAATGAACCACTCCTTCTGGGTTTTGGGCCCCTTCGCAGAGCTTACTAAGGGAATAACTGCACCGCTGGTGTCGGTTACGCCTCCGGTGAGTTCCGCGTTTTCCTGCGCCCTCATCATTGGTACGCACATCATTACTCCGGTCATTGCCATCGAAATGAGAAGAACTTTTGTCGCTTTCCTTCATGGCCTCCAAGAAACTGTAGTCCCGTTGAGATTCAATCTTGGGCAAACGGGAATCGTCTTATTCACTTTTTTAACTCGTGAAACAGTTGCGGTGAGTGAGAAGTCATAGCTCAGCCCGGTGATCAGTTTCCAGGCACCGTCAGGATAAAGCCATATCCACTCTTGCAAGTTTGGCACTACCACTCATCGATGTGGCACTTTGGCGGCGCAGACAACGAAGAGAGGAAACGGGTGGCGCCGGCAAGAGGAATGACGCCCTTGTGGCTCCATGCTTGTGCACACAACGAGGAACAAGACTTCATGTCAATGAGACCGGGTCGCTGGCTTGCTGGAGGACTGCGGATAACAATTGGTGTTCTGCCTTTGCTTGTCGATCATCGACCGAGCAGAGAAGGACATCGCGTGATCGAGCAACTTCCTGACCCCTTTCACGTTGATTTTTATTTAACGGACTCCTGCCGAACTTTATCGGGACCGCTTCGTTGCCGCATTGGTTGGCACGGGTTAGAGGCCATCCGCTGCAGCTCTGCCAACCTCAGACGCAGGTTATGCGTGCATGCCGGGCACTTACTGCCTCCCGACACCTACGCGAACCAAGCCTGCCAGATCTGACCCGACGCTCACTCCCAGATCAAAGGCTGTTCGACATTGAGATATAAGGGACAATCGCAGGAGCCGCCCCGCTCGATGGCCAGCCTGGGAGCTCCCACCTTGCGTGCCCCCGATAGCATTTCCTCAGGAACTTCTGACGGAAATCCTCATATATCTCAGAAAGGTATTGGTCACCGCGCAATGCGGCCAGTTGCCCCCTCTCCTCGATTGTGGGGCAGGTTCGAGTTCTTCGCCGACTCCGTGGATCGAGTCCGGCGGCCGGAATTGGCCGCATATTGCCCTCTCCGGGCGGCCAATCATGCCGTGGAGGTTGATTTGCGCCGTCAGGCGAAGGAATCCTGGAGGCTCGCTGCGAAAGCCGTGCCTCAGGAATTCACAGCACGTCACCGGCGACGCCGGGCGAGTGGTCGGGAGGAGAAATCGACGGAGTTACGATCGTCAGCTGGAGTAGCGACTCTCAAACCAGAGCATCACCAGTACAGTGATCACGACGGCCAATACCAGCAATCGAATTGAATCCAGAAGCTCCCACCTGTTCGATCGGATCCGGCGGAGCCTTCCCTTTGTACCTCGGCCCAAGACAACGCTCCTCGACCTACGACTTCCTCCCGGCGGGCCGGTTGGGAGCCTGTGCCCTCAACCCGCCCGCCGTCGATTTGCCCGTCTGGTTAGAAGTGAAAGTCAATTTGCGCCGTCATCGCCCGCGGAGTGAGATAGTGAGTGCCGCTGAAGGTGGATAGGAAGTTATACAGCCCATACTTGTTCGTGATGTTGATGGCAGTCAGCTGCAAGCTCCATTTGTACTTGTCGCCGTGGAAAAGATTGTCGTCGCCGACCGTAGCGTCGAACAGGTTACGCGGCGCAACCCGGGGCGGGTTGTGGTCGTTGTCACCGGTGTTGATAGCCGGAATCTTCACCAGGTTGGAGGTCAGTTGGCCCACGAGGCACTCATAGTACGTCGTGCCATTAATCGTAACCGGCGTGCCAGTCGGCTGTGTCGGCGTTGCTTTCTGCCCGTCGCAGGCAAGTCCAGACTGAAACTCCTCGTCCGCGGTGAGGGGCAGAGCGACGGGCGCCCCGGTAACGGGATTCGTGGTTGCCGCTATCCCATTGTCCACTAACGCGATCGCAGGCTGGCCATTCAGCGTTGCGGGATTGCCGTCGGGGCCTAAGGAGCTGTTGGCGCAGGCCGAGTTGGGATCATTGAGGTTATAGCACGGCGCCGCTCCGGCCACCAGCCCCGAATCGAAGCGCCAGTTGAAGCCGCCCCAGACTTTACCGATGAACTTGATCCCGGGCAACGTGTACTGAAGGTGAGTGGTCTCGTTAAACCTCTCATCGTGGTCGATGCGGAAGGGAAAGCCCACAGCCACGCCGCTGGTCGCGCCCGCGCCGGCCACTTGAGGCGGGAAAAAGCGGGCCGCAACCGAGGAGGTGACGAAATACGCGCTGAAGCCGTGGGTCTCGGGAACCTCTGCGCGGATCGCATAACCAGGGATCTTCGAGTTGTGCCAGTCGATGGGGAAGGTGATGGGCGTGTTGCCGAGCACGCTGAAGTCGAAGGCGTTATGCGTGTACTTCCAGATATACTCGCCGCTCACAACGGCGTGTTTTCCGAAGGCCTGCTGCAGGCTGGCATGGAACTCGTTGCGGAAGCCGGGCTGCAGGTTTCCCGATACCCCAGCATTGCAGAGAAGCAGCGGTGCAAGCACCGGGTTGGAGCAGCCTTGGCTGGACAGAACCAGGTTCTCGTTGAACGGTGTTTCCATGGTGCGGGCATACGAGACACTGGTTACGGTCTTGGTCGGCTTCACGTTGTATGCAATGCCCACGCGGGGCTCGGTCTGGTTAGAGTCTGTGAGGCCGTTGTACACGTCCTCGCGCAGTCCCAGGTTGAAGAGCCAGTTGCCAGTCTTGATCTGATCCTCGATGTAGAGAGCCAGTTCCTTCACGTCTGTATGGCCTAAGAAGGAGTACTCACTGCCGCCGCGAGTCAGGTCGTAGGGCGCGAGGACGGGAAGGTAGTTGGCGTTCGGGATCGCGCCCAATGCGGCACCCGGGCATTCGGAGGGATTGAGGTAACCCGACAAGGGATTGCCGTTGACATCCACGCAGGGCGAGTTGAGGGTGTTCTCGATGACGCCCAGATTGTCGCTCTCGCGCAGGAAGGTCTGTCCGTATTGCGCGCCGATCTTGATGTTGTTGATTCCCTTGGTATAGGAAAAGGCGGCGTGAACGCCGGTATTCATCAGTGTGCGGATCTGGGAGATCGACGAGGTCTGCAGGTTGGACGGGCCGAGATCGGCAAGCGGGTTGCCGCTTGGAAAGTAGTTGTACAGGTCCTTGCGGACAAAAGCACCCAGGGTGAAGACCGCGTTGTTGCTGACGATCCTCGTATACGTCGGTGCGATATTGAAGGTGCCGATCTTCGAGCGCTGGTCGTTGTCTCCTACATTGCCAAAGGTCGGACTGGCGCTGGTCCCTCCACTCACCACGTTCTGGACGTTCAGGTTGCCAAAGGCGTTGGGATTCTGGAACCAAGAGCGGCTGTAATTCAGGTCCAGATGCACCGAATCGACTGGCGTAAGGGTGTAGTCCACGCGATCAAAGATGTTCTGCTCGTTGCCCTTGTCATGGAAGACTGTGAACTCCGGGGGATCGAGAAAGCGTCCGGTGTTGAGCCCGTCCACCGAGAGGAAATTGCCCCAGTTCTGTTTGCCGTAGCCGACATCGAAACCGCCGGTCGCTGAGCCGAAGGCTCCATAGGAGGCATAAATCGATCCCGTCGGCTTCAGCTCGCCCTGCCCGGAACGCGTGGTGGCAACGATCACCAGGCTGGTCTTGCCGCCGAACTCAGCCGGCGGCGCGCCGCTGATCACCTCAATGGACTGAATCGAGTTGGCGGGTGCCTGGTTGGAGAAAACCTTGCTCTGCTGGTCCGTGATCGACTGGCCATCAATGCTGAACGAGTTGGATGCGTGATCGCCGAGTCCATGAAAGAGGCCGTTGGAATCGGCCGCGACGCCGGGAGTGGACAGTGTGACCAGCGAGCTGAGCGTGGAAGACTGGCTCTCCAGCGGCACCTTCGTGAAAAGATCGCGGTCGACGTCCGTATGGAAGGTAGGATCATTTTCGAGCAGATCCTCCCCGCCTTCGACCGTCACTGTGCTGGACGCATCGCCGACCTTCAAAGCAATACCCACAGTGAGCGGCACGGTGGATCGCAGAGTCACATCTTGCGCCATCGAGGCGAATCCCGTCGCAGAGATCGTCATGTGGTAGGGGTTGAATGGAACATTGGTGAACTGATACTGGCCGGCCTTGTCAGTCACCGCCGTACGCGAATATTGGCTGACCGGGTTGTTGATCGTTAGAGTGGCGCCGGCCACCACTGCACCCGTCGGATCGGTAACGGTGCCGATGATGGTTCCGGAATTCGACTGGGCTAAGAGGGAAGAGGCAAGTGCCAACGAAAAGATTGCAACTAGAAAAACGACAACGCGTCGCACAGGGGTGCGCATGATGAACCTCCAAAGTAACTCTGTTGGTGATGAAACGACCCTGCTTCAGGAGAAAGAGGATCCAACAGGCGGAGGCCGAATATACAGGTCGAGGAGGACGACATACCGAGGGCTGCTGGGAGAGGCAACTTCGATCTCCCGCGTCTCTGTCACCAGGACGGGAAGCGCGATCGGGGCAGAGCGAGCGATGGCTGCATGCACCGCTACGCAAAGAGAGCAGCCTGGGTCGGGAGTATCGTTCAGCCCATGGCAATGAACGGCCTGGATTATGCCGGCCGCCAAGAGCAGCGCAATGCAGAAGGACACAAAGATCAGTCTCTTTGTGTTCTGCAAGCGGGATGTGCAACTCGTTCGGAACATGAGAATAAGCCGTCAAAGACGGATGCCTGGTAAAGAACCTGGAATGCCCGGCGCCAGGACAAGACCACTCCACACAAAGACGAGCAAGACGAGCGAACGGATTCGATCCCACGCCCTCAAACGCGGCCAGTCTAATCGACTGCTCCGGGATGACGACCTTTCAGCGCAGCAGTTAAACCTAACTCTTGTTTCTCGTCCTCGCTGGCAGTTAACTTCGAACGGGGCCAGGGCCAGGGGGACGATCGCCCGGATACATGGAGCATTCCAGCTTTGTGAACCTCCGGATGCTTAACGCTCCAGAGGTGTCACGCCCTAATGCTAATAGATTATCCTTAGCATGTCGAGACTGAGTCGCCTCCGGAGCGCGTAAGGCCGGCAACTCAGCCGATTCGCTCCCATCTTTCTCGCCGCTCTACCCAACACCAGACCTGGAATTGGGCCGCAATTCTGACCCTGCCGTTCAATCGTCCGAGTAGTATGCCTGCTCCACTCAAGGCGCCCCAAGGCTGCCGGCCGGAGAATCTTCACTTCCGTCGTGTTTCCTGCGGCGCTCCCTACAACGAGGGCCTAAATCGTTCCACAAACTGGTATTCCGCTGGGTCCGGCTGATCTCACTCACGCACAGATCAGGCGATCGTTGCGCCCCAGCCTGTCTTGCACGGGTAATAGGAACTCGATAGCATAAGGTACGTGACGAGATCGAGTTTCCATTTCGGCAGGGCTATCGCAATCATCTTGTGCGTCCTGCTGATGGTCTTTATGACGGTAGAGGTTGCACATCGTCACACGCCATCCGGGAAACTGCAGCACGACACCTGTCACTGGTGCGCAACTTCACATCTGGCAACGATTCTGGTCTTAACTCTTCCACCCGGACCCTCAGAAATTGCCGGAGAGACCATCGCGCTGCTGGAGTGCAATGGTGAATCGTTGCTGATGGTCCCCCCCCAACTCATTCGACCGCCACCCATTTACTCCAAATTCGAGGACAATGACGTATGCCATTAATTGCAAGCAACGGCACGAGGAACACCAAGCAGAAAGATGCGATCCGCACAGCTTTCGTCGAAACCGACCGGCCCCTATCGCCGGAGGAGATCCTCTCCTACGCGCAGCGCAGCGTACCCGATCTCAGCCTCGGAACGGTCTACCGCAATCTCAAGACGATGGCGGAAGAGGGCTGGCTAGTTGCTGTCCATTTCCCCGGGGGACCTCCACGTTATGAGATCTCAGGCAAGGAGCATCACCATCACTTCCTCTGCAATGATTGCAGGAAGGTGTATGAGTTGGAGGGGTGTACCCCGGCCATAAAGTTCAAATTGCCTCGAGAGTTCCGCGCTTACAGCCACGATTTCATCCTCTACGGCATCTGCGCAGCATGCGTTCCCAGGCGCGCCTGATTCCCGTCTGGAGCATTATCGGCTGGCGCAGGCCTGTCCACCGGCAGGCAGGTTGCCGCTGCCGACAGGTAAAACGCTGCGCGATGGTCGAAGTCGCCGAATCTTGACAGCAACACGAATGTAGCCCCGGGAGAAGTGTCTAAATGGGAAATGGCTCCGGACCGAAATCGGGAATTCAAATATTACCGGTTGACGGACAAAGGCAAAAAGCAACTTGTAGTCGCAGAGTCGCAGTGGAAGCAGAAGACCGAAGCTGTGGCGCGGGTGATGTGGCCCGTCGTTGAAAAAAGTTGACATGAATGGGTGGCAGATGAAGAAAAGGGATGCGGAATTGGAACGGGAGCTGTGTTTTGATCTGGAATTGGAAGAAGAAGAGCAACATGAGAACGGCCTTTCACCCGAGGTCGCGCAATACGCCGCCCGGCGCTCCTTCGGCAACGCCGCGCTGATCAAGGAACAGACCCGCGAAACCTGGGGCTGGATGCCATTGGAACGGTCGGCGCAGGATATCCGCTATGCGTTGCGACAACTGTGAAGGTCTTTCGGATTCTTGTTGACCGTTGTGCTGATTCTGGCGCTCGGTATCGGCGCTAATACCCCCATCTTCAGCGTCATCGATAGCGTGATGTTCCACGCATTGGGGGTCGAGAATCCGAAGCAAGTGGTGCTCTTCACCTGGACGGCCCAGCAGAGGCTCAAATATGAAGGTGAGAGCTGCCACGGCGATTGCAAATCAAAAAGCTCGGACTGCTCCCTCTCCATGCCCTTTTTTCGCGCCGTGCGCGGCCAGGCAAGCTCCTTCTCCGGTGTTGTGGCCCTTGCGGGTCCACTCGACCTCAACTTTTCCGGCGACGGTTCGGCCATTATTGCGCACGGGGAATAGGTCTCGAGTGATTTCTTTATGCGCGGATAGCACATCTACTCGCCCCGCAGCGCCTCAATCGGGTCCACCGCTGCTGCTCGGCGCGCTGGTATTACAGACGCCATGAGCGCCAGGGCAAGCACGGCAATGGCTGCCAGCACCAGCACCACGGGATCGAATGGGCTTACCTGAAAAAGAAAGCTGCGCACAAAACCGGATGTCGCCGCGGCTCCCGCCAGCCCGATCACCGCTCCCACAGCCGCCAGCTTCGCTCCGGAGATCAACACCAGCCGCAGGATGTCGCCGCGCTTCGCGCCGAGCGCTATGCGGATCGCCATCTCCTGCGCGCGCGAGGCCACGGAAAAGGCCATGATGCTGTAAATGCCGAGCACGGCCAGCAATACAGCAGCGAGAGCGAAGCTTGAAATGACGACCGTGTTGAAACGGCGATCCGCCTCGCTTTGGCCGACGACTTGTTCCATGGTCTGCACCTGGGTGAGGGGTAGCTGTGCATCTAGGGAGCGGACGATTGCGCGCAAAACGTTTTCCATCTGCTCTGGCGGCAATGCGGAACGCATCACAATGTAATTGCCGCTTCCGTAGAGATCTGTCGGCGACGCCATGGGACCGCGATCCTTTTCCGATTGTGCAACCGGCTGGTAGAACTGCTCTACTGCGTCGGAATCGGGTGAATATAATTTTGCGTCTGCAACCTCTCCGACAACTGTCATCCACGGAGTTGCCATCTTTTGCGTGCCGAGGCGCATCCGCTTCCCAATCGGATTCTCACTCGGCCAATAGTCTTCGGCGAATTCTCGATTCACGATGACTACGAGCTGGTTGGTGGCGTCGTCGGACTTATTGAAATAGCGTCCATGAATCAACGGAATGCCGATGGCTTTGAAATAATGGCCAATGACAAGTGACCGCGCAGCGACCGTCTGCTCGGAGCCGCGAGGATTGACATAGCCGTCTGCGACAAAGGACTGGCGGCCGCCGCCGATGTCTGCGGTGGGGAGGGTGTCCGTCAGGCCCACGGATTGAAAGCCCGGCAGTTGCCGGAGTTGCTGGAGCAGCTTGTTGTTGAAGTTGTCGATCTGCGCCTGCGTGGAGTATTGCGTCCGTGGCAGCGCGTAGAAGGCGGTACCGACATGGTCGGGACGGAAGCCGAGATCGACGGCACTCATCTTGCTGAAACTGCGCATTAGCAAGCCGGAAGCGGTGAGCAGGACAAGCGCAATGGCGATTTCCATGACAATGAACGTGGAGCGCAGGCGTGCATGGCTGCCCCCTGCAGAGCCGCTGCGGCCACCTTCTTTCATCCCGGCATTCACGTTGGTGCGGAGGGCGGCGAAACCCGGGGCCAAGCCGCAGAAAAATCCTGTAAAGACGGCGAGCAGAAACGCGAAAGCAACAACAGTCCAGTTCAGGGTGATGTTGTCCACAAGCGGCATCGTTTCTGGAAGGAAGTTTCTGCCGATGGTGACGGCGAGAGCCGCGAGTCTGATCCCGAGTGTTCCGCCGATCACGCTGAGGATCAAGCTTTCAAGGATCGTTTGCCACAGTAAGGTACGTGCTGGAGCGCCGAGAGCCAGCCGCACAGTAGTCTCGCGTTGACGGCGGATGGCGCGGACGAGCAAGAGTCCAGCGAAGTTGGCGCAGGCGATGAACAGCACGACAACAACAGCGAGGAACAGCATCCGCAGAAGAGGACGGGTTTCGAGCACGGTGATCTGCTGCAGCGGGTACACCACGGCCTTGATGCGGAAGTTCGATATGTCGGGCGGATAGGTGCGCATGATCTGCTGCGCCACCCGATCCGCATCGTCCTGTGCCTGGGTTGGCGTCACGCCAGGCTTGAGCCGGCCCACGAGGAAAAAACCCCAGTTGCCGAAAGCCTCGGCAGAAAGCTGCTGCGAAGAAAGACTGATGGGAACCCACAGCTCGACGCGGTCGAGGCGACCGGGACTGAGTGGAAACTCGAAGTTACTCGGCATGACGCCGATAACGAGGTAGGGTTTGCGATCGAACAGAACCTTTGTGCCAAGGATGTGCGGGTCACCGTTGAAACGGCTCTTCCAGGTGGCGTAGCTTAGGACCACGACCTGTTCCTTGTTCTGGTCTTCCTCTGCCGTAAAGACACGGCCCAGCAGCGGAGCGACACCCAGAGCGGAGAAGACGGAGGGCGTCATGCGGGAGGCCCAGATTATGGCGGGTTCGCCGATGCCGGAAAGCTCATCGAGCGAATAGCCATAGCCGCCGAGGCTCTGAAAAGAATGGGTATCGCGCGGATAGACAACAACCTCGGGGGCGGTGACGAGGCCGGGATCTTGCTTGCCCCAGTCCTGGCCGTTGAGCTGATCTCCCAGGGTGACAAGACGCTCGGCGTTGGGAAAGGGCAACGGCCGCAGGAGAACTCCATCGACGATGGAGAAAATGGTGGTGGTGGCGCCGATACCCAAGGCAAGCATCAGCACCGCAGTGACCGCAAAACCCGGCGAATTCCTCATTCGACGTACTGCGAGGCGAACTTCGCGCAGCAAGCTATCGATCCTCGATTCCCAGCTAGCCGACCAGACTTTATGACGCACCATCTCGCCGCTGCCAATCTCTATCCGAGCCGCCTGCTGCGCTCTTTCCGGGGTCATCCCGCTTTGTATCTTGTCTTCTACGGAAGCATCGAAGAAGCTTTTCAGCTCCTCTTCAATCTGCCCGTTTCGATCGTCCGGGCGGCGCAGCGCCCGGACACCCGCAATCAAATTCTTCAGCATCAATGCCCCTCTCAGGCCTCAAGAATCCGGCTGATCGCCGCTATTTGGCGGTCCCACTGGCGGCGCTCCAGTTCGAGTGCTTTACGCCCGTCGGCAGTCAGCTTGTAGTACTTGGCTCGGCGGTTATTTTCTGTCGAGCGCCATTCTCCGCGAACTCGGCCTGAACGCTCCATGCGGCTCAGTGCTGGAAGTAATGAGCCGGGATTCACTTTGAATACACCGTCGCTTATCTGCTCTATGCGCAGCGCTAGTCCGTACCCGTGCATCGATTCGAGAGCCAGGGTCTTGAGCACCAGCATCTCTAACGTCCCTTGAACCAACTCGCCGTTATTCGGCTCCACACCAACCTCCACTAGATAATCAAGAGGTATACGACGGTCTTCTACTGATTGTCAAGAGGTGAGAAAAGGTAATCCTCGCGCAAATTTTGGGCTATCTGTTCACGGCCGCCGAATTCCAGAACTGAGCGTCGGCGGGCTTCGCCGGGTGGCATGACGCTCGCAATATGGGCAGCCGTCAATTCGTCGATATGGAAGGCAATCTCGCGGTCAAGATCGCCCTCGCGAACAGCCCTGCGAAAGGGCTTCCACCACTGCACCATCTTCGCCTCCGAATTTATGCTTGGTGTTGCGCGGTGCTGAGGATCAGTGCAACTGCGCCGGAGAGCCGGTTCCACGTCTCCTCCTCGGTCGTCAGTTGTCTCCTCCCTTTGGCAGACAATCGATAGAACTTCGCCTCACGCCCGCTCTCCGACTGGCCCCAATCGGCTGAGAACCAGCCGCGCTTTTCCAGCCTGTGCAGCGCCGGGTAGAGCGAGCCCTGCTGAACGTTCAGTACTTCCTTCGATATCTGGTGGATGCGCAGGGATATCCCATAACCGTGCACCGAACCCAATGCAACGGCTTTGAGGATGAGCATGTCGAGGGTCCCTTGCAGAAGGTCAGTCTTTTCTTTTGTCGCGACATCTCTCTCCTTGACATTCTACATATTGGTATCGATCTGTAGAATGTCAAGGAGAGAAGCCGGAAAGACCCACCTCTGAACGCTTCAGAGCAATGAACCGGATTGCGACATTCCTGCAAAATCTGTCTTCCCGGTGCTGCTGGAAACAGTCCATCCCTCAAGCCCGCCGCCGGCTGCATTTGATCGTCGCTCCCTGCGAGAACCTAAAGTCGGCTGCTGTGGGTAACCACCCAGGCGTTACATCTTCATCACTGAAGTCTGGGCGACGATCCGACCGCTCAACTGACACCTGATCCATCGGATCGCAGCTCTCCGTAACTCCCAATTCGGCTGTTCGATTTCGGACTTGCATTTTCAATAATGAACACCAATTTCACGCGCATCTCTCTGGAAGCGCCAATGAAATCCGATACTTAGCATTGACCTGAGTGGCTCTTGGCTTGCTTTCGGTCATGACGGCAGTTCAACTTCGCCTCGCCGGTCTTGGCAGCGGCGGTCTCAGCGCCTTTCTGGCTGCCGAACGATGAGCTGCACTCCGACACGCAGGCTTGAGCTTGAGCCCAGGAGCAACTCCGATGATTGCTATTCCCCGCATTGCTGACTGTCTTTCATTCTTCTCTGTCTCGATAAAAGACACAGCCTTTGGCGTGCGACAACTGCTCAAATCGCCGGGTTTCGCGATCGTGGTCATTGGCTCGTTGGCGCTCGGAATAGGCGCGAGTGTGACAGTATTCAGTGTCGTCCGCGCCGTTCTGCTCGATCCCTACCCATACAAAGACGCCGATCGAATGGTTCATGTGGAGTTGACGCGAAAGAACTCGGGCCAACAAAGCCTGCTCAGCGTCACTGCAACTGAGTACCCGGATCTGCTGCAGCTACCCTCCGTCGATGACGTTTTCCTGATGGACAACCGGATGCAGGCGCTAAAAGGTGACACGTTGCCGGTTTCTGTAACGGCCGGCTTTTACTCGCCGAATCTCTTTACCTATATGGGAGTTTCGCCGCTGTTGGGGCGGCAGTTCACACCGGCAGACGCGCCGGGCGGCAATGCCAGTCCCGTGGCGGTGCTTAGCTATCTCTTCTGGAAGAAGCAGTACGGAGGACGGCTGGACATCCTCGGCAAGAAAGTCCAACTGGACCAGACAACCTACTCGATCATCGGCGTAGCATCGCCGCGTTTCACATGGGGCGACTCTGACTTGTACATTCCAGCCACTTTCAAGGCCGATCCTCATTACTACATCATGCCGTTTCTCAAGCTCAAGCCCGGCGCGACATTCGCAGCGGTTGCTGCCGAGTTACAGCCGCTCGTGAATACCTATGCCAAGCTGGATCCCCACAACTTCCCGCAGGAGTCGAAGGTGGAGATCAAAACCCTCAACGAAGAGGTGATGAAGGGATTCAAATCGCCCTTGCTCATGCTTTTCGCGGCGGTCCTGCTATTGCTCCTGATCGGATGCGCCAACGTGTCGATTCTGATGCTGGCCCGGGGAACTGCCCGTCAGCATGAGTTCGCAGTGCGTGCCTCTATCGGCGCCACACGCACGCGGATTGTCCGGCAGCTACTGACAGAGGCCGTAATGCTCTCGCTTGCCGGTGCGGGTGCTGGAGTTTTGATAGCTTACAAGGGTGTCGAACTATTGGCGGCGAGCCTGCCTCTTTACTCATTCCCCCATGAAGCGGCGATCCACGTGAATGGTACCGTGCTGCTGTTTGCGGTCGGGGTCGCGCTGTTGACAGGGCTTCTGTTCGGCAGTTCGCCGGCATGGCATCTTTCCCGGCCTGATCTGAGCGCACTGATGCAGTCTTCCAGCGTTAAGCTGGCCGGCAATGTCCGCGGCAGGAACATGCATCGCATTCTCATCGTTGGGCAGGTTACGCTCACAATGGTCATGTTGGCAGGTGCAGGATCGGCGCTTGGCGCCTTCCTCACTCTTTACCACACACCGATGGGATTCGATCCCGACCATTTGCTTTACATTGGCACAGCCGAACCGAAAGAGACCCCGCCGAATTGGCAGCACCTTCAGGTACCCCAGGAGTCGATTCGGCAGGCTGCCGAATCGACTCCCGGTGTGGTGAGCGCCAGCATTTCGGACAACTGGATTCCCCCCTTTCCCGGCTATGTCGCCAAGGTCTCTTATTCGGGTAACCTCAACCTCACCGACGCGCAGGCGAGTCTGGCCTTGATCAGCTTCAATATGTTTTCCACGTTTCGGATTCCACTGCTCTCCGGGCGCTTTTACACCCAGGCGGAGACCACTCGCGGTGCCCATGTTGCGGTCGTCAATCGCGCCTTCGTCAAGCAGTTTGCTCGCGGAGGCGATGTGATTGGACAATCGGTGCGCAGTCCGGGATTGAAAATGGATATACCAGATGCCGCGTCCGTCGCCAATCCAGACGGTTGGCTGCAGATCGTCGGAGTGGTCGACGACGTCCGAAACGACGGCATCGATATGCCCGTGCGGCCAGCTGTTTATGTTCCCGACACGTTCATCCTCGACCCCCACGAGTTTCTGATAATCCGCGCTCAGGGCGACAGCAACGCGATCATGCGAGCCGTGGAAACCAATCTGCACCGCCGCAATTCCCAGCTCGTTATCCAGGAGGAACACGAGTTCAGTTGGCTGCTCGAGACACAGGCATGGGGCAGGGAGCGCTTTTTGGCTTGGCTGTTCGGACTGTTCGCCCTGCTTGCGCTCACGCTTTCTGCCGCTGGAATCTACAGTGCGGTTTCGTTCACCGTCTCGCAGCGTACCCGGGAATTAGGGGTGCGCATGGCGCTTGGGGCTCAACGTATCGGAGTCGTCCGGCTGGTGCTGCAATCGTCTCTCGCGACTGTCGGCATCGGTGCGATTGCTGGGATTGCGCTCAGTCTTCTTCTTGGCAAGCTGCTGGCGACATCTCAACACGCAACTGTGCGCAACCCCGAGATGTTGCTGGTTGCCTCGGGGGTATTGCTCCTGGTCAGCGCGATAGCCTGTCTCTACCCAGTTTGGCGAGCAGCATCCATCAACCCCATGGAGGCTATTCGTGCAGAGTGACACTCCCGTCTCCCTTTGGGGAGACGGGAGTGTCACTTGCCGGTTCTCGAGGGCACCATTCCTCAGCGATAGCCTGAACCAGCTGTGTCGCCACGCAGATCGAACAGGATCTCGGTTCCAACATTCATCTTCAGCGTGAGGCTTGGGCTGGTCCTGAGGTGGCGGCGTCTACAGTAGTCGAGCCTTTGAGCCATGAACTGAAAAGCTGTTTGACTTGCTCGGAAGTGCTTCCGGGAATCTTGAAATGATACTTATCATTCGTCAATAGTTGGACGCCATCGTTATCTATTTTCCTCACTTTGCCGCGCATGATTGAAACCCCTTTACTTGGGTCATTTGGACAGGAGAAGTCAATCCGCGACGCCGTAAATGTCAATGCGCCGCCTGCGCAGCCATTGCGGACCCCTTTTCGTTCCGCGTGAAAACTCCTTGGAGCGACGCTTGGGGTCGACACTTGTACTGCTTGCCCGGGAGTCGAGACCGGGGCATCGGGAACCATCTGAGCGGGAGGGACTGGAGTAACGATATCTGTCGGCTTACTTTCGGGGCTCGGTTTCGCCACTTCAGATGCAGACCGATAAGGCGACGGTTTTGGTTGAGGGCTGCTCGGGGTGACCTTGGGCGAAGGAGCGTTTGAAATGACCGGACTGTCGGGTGAAGCCCGCTTCTTCGATCCGAAGTGAAACAGAACGATCCCGATCAGGATCAGTGCGAGCGCCCCGGAGACGAACTTGCCGCCAACACTTGACCGTGCAGCTGGACCAGAGAAATAGCCGGAGATGACTGTCCTCGGCTGCATTCCGTCAAGGATTTTCTGCTGCGCTTCGTATTCTGGCGGCACTCGACGATCTGTCGGGTCGTCCGCTCCTGGCCCCAGGATTGGCGGAGACATCTCTCGGCTTCCGAGACTCTTTGATGATGCTTTCTTCTCGGCATCGGCGGCACTCGCCTGCGGCTCTCTTTCAGGCCGATTGAAATCCTCGATACCTTGTCTTCGTCTCACCTCTTCGATTGGAAGGGATCGCTCTGCCTGACGCTGATATTCTTCATTCGTCATAAGGGCACCTTTGCTGCATATCATCTCGCGAGACGACGTGCCATGCAAGTAATGGAAGGCTGGAACTTAAGTGAGGAACCCGTCTCGGAAATTATCGCCTACAGACCTATAACATGGCCAAACTGTTCCATCACGGCACGAAAGGGAGGCGTTTGCGGAACGAATTGATCGACGCAGGTAATCGACGCAGGTATTTGATGGCCAGTTCCCACAGAACAGGCCTTCCCGACCATGACGCTTGCTCCACGGCATGGTCGTTTCGCCTTCGCCAGACTCCGTGCGCTGTGCGCCGGAGCGAGCGCCGTTTGCTATGTTCGCAGGCCGGCAGATGCTGACCATCGCCGGTTCAGATCGGATGATACACTTTGAACGGAGGTTTTGTGCAAAGACGACGGTTTCTGAGCTCGTCTCTCGCGGTATCCGCCCTCGCACTCGCGAATAGCAAACTGGGTAGCGCTCTGCCGTTGCAGCATGACCGCAACTACAAATTTAACCTCTCCATTTCGCGCGAAGTGCTGGGTAACTATCTTTCGCGGTCCATTTGCATGGAAAGCCTCCTCAACGGCAGAGGCGATCTCAATGACGGCATTCGAATGCTCCACGACACCGGCGCAAAATACATCGGACGGAGTATCAGTCTGTGGGGCGGCGAGGCCAATCTACTCAGCAACTTTCATCGAGCGGCGCAACGGCTTCCACAAGTCCATGCAGTTGATCCGGAGATGGTCCTCGAAGCCTGTATCTTTGAGATTGTTACAACTGGCGTGGAGCAGATTCCCGTGCCGGACTGGGCATTTACCGCCCTGGGGCTGCCGGTGGAAGAGAGAAATTTCCGGTACGATGCCATGCTTTACCCCGCCCCGCAGCGCACGCGCTCCTGGGGTAGTAACGGTGGCGTCCCCGATGTGAGCCAGACGGAAACTCAACTCTGGTTTTATTTTCTGGCGAAGTCCTATATCGATCTTGGATTCGAAGGCATTCACTGGGGCCAGATGGAGATCATGAATTACAACGATCCTGACCTGGCTCACTATGCTCACCTCTTTACCCTGGTTCGCGCCTATGCTGAGAAACATGCGCGCCGAGGCATGGTGCTCTGTAATGCTCACGTTCCCAGCGGCGGTTTGCGGCGCAACGGAGAGTTGCTGCTCGATTTCCATGCCTTCCCGCTGAGGATCAAAGAGGTGCCTGACCATCCACAACAGGCTGTCCTGCAAGTGGGTTATCTGGACAGTATTTTCCGTCGCAGCAAGGGAGGTCGGACCTACAGCGGATGGGAGTGTAAGCATCTTCCTTATCTGGTCGAACTCGATAACTATGGCGTCAGCGGAAATCCCGGAGAGCCCGGACAGGGCGCCTACTGGGTATGGGGTTATGACGAAATCAGCTGGTTCGCGAACCAGGACCAACAATACCGCAGCCAGTGGCTACACTATGCCTGGAACTGGGTGAGGAAAACGGATCCGGATGGTTACCTTGAAATGCCCGGTAGCCGGACCGAGACCTCCCCGCTGAATCACCACCGTCGGTACTATGCCAATGCGCCAAGCGCCGCAGTACCGAATGGTCTCGATGATGAAGGAGCCATTCGTGAGATCTGGGAAAACGATCAGACCTAAATGCCATTCCTCCGCTCCCGGAACAGAGTTATTCTGCACCGCTGCAAGGTTCACCATCGGCAATTAGTTATCAGTTGCAGTATTCGGGAAATCATTCCGGCGCACTCTTATGAAGGTGCACCCCAAGCAAGAACACCTCCCTCCACGTTCTCGCAAGTCGACAAGCGCAGTATGGAGCTCATACCGGTACCCACGGTTATCATCGTCTGTATTCCAATTCGGTCCTTATGATCAGCGAAATGCAATCACCGTTGAACACGCTTCAAACCTTGCTATCCCTTGATTGCCGGCACACGGTTCTCAGAGCCCCATTTCGGGAACCGTGACGGATCCTTCCGGCGCTGTCATTGTGGGTGCGCACGTCACCATCACAGATTCCGCGACAAACGTTTCCCAAAGCTCCGACACCAATTGAACCGAATCGCTTGAGGCGACAATTTAAATCCTGGCGTCTGCGCAATCTCTGTCGCTGCCCCTGGATTTGAGGCCCTGCTGCCACCGCAAAACCCGGGAGTTGGTCGGAATATTTCTGCTTTCAGGCGCACGCGGCCAGGTCTTGCCAGCATGCAGGTCCTCAATCGGTCTGTTGCGAAGGCGAGAGCGGTGAAATCTTTCGTTTGAAGAGCGAGGATGGGAGCAAGAGTCTTCTTCTTGGCGCGCCTCCGGTACTAGAGCCTGTCATCGATTTTGCTTTCGATGATGAGGGAATTCGGTATGCTTCTCCGCACCTTCGTCACACCGTAAAATACAAGAATTATGTCAGAATCACCGATCACTCCGCGGCAGCAGGACTTTGCCGCATGGTATCAGGACGTTACGCTAGAAGGCGACATGGCCGAGCCGGCTGAGGTCGTCAGAGGCTGCATGGTCATCAAGGCCAATGGCTACGCGGTTTGGGAGCGGTTGCAACGCGAGTTGGATGACCGCTTCAAGGACCTGGGCCACGAAAATATGTATTTCCCGCTCCTGATTCCGCAGAGTTTCTTGCAAAAGGAGACCGAGCACGTGGAGGGATTCGCCCCGGAACTTGCCGTGGTCACCATCGCGGGCGGCAAGCAGTTGGAGGAGCCTTATGTGATCCGGCCGACATCGGAGACCATTATTGGGCATTTTTTCTCCAAGTGGGTTCGAAGCTGGCGCGACCTGCCAATACTCGTGAACCAATGGGCCAATGTGATTCGCTGGGAACTGCGCACGCGCATGTTTCTGCGCACTACGGAATTCCTTTGGCAGGAAGGTCACACCGCGCACGCCACTCACGCCGAGGCATTGGAAGAGACGTTGCGGATTTTGGACGTTTATTCCGACGTCGCGGAAAACGTGATGGCCATGCCGGTGATCAAAGGCGTCAAAACCTCAGCAGAAAAGTTTGCTGGAGCCCTGCAGAGCTACTCCATAGAGGCAATGATGCAGAACGGCCTCGCACTGCAGGCGGGCACGAGTCACGACCTGGGACAGAACTTCGGCAAAGCGTTCAATATCCAGTTCCAGAGCAAGGAAGGCGGTCTGGAACATGTGTGGCAAACGAGTTGGGGCGTGAGCACGCGGCTGATCGGCGGACTCATTATGACGCACTCGGACGACAAAGGACTGGTGCTTCCACCAAATGTGGCTCCGGCCAAGGCAGTCATTGTCCCCATCTACCGGAAAGAGGAGGAGCGTGCGCAGGTATTGGAAGCCGCAGAAAAGATTGCCAAGCAATTGCACGTCAAAATAGATACACGCGATTCCCTGTCGCCGGGCGCAAAGTTTTTCCATTGGGAGCGACGCGGCATTCCCGTGGTTCTCGAACTGGGGCCGCGCGATCTGGCCAGCAACAGTATCGCGTTGAAAAGGCGGGACACCGGCAGCAAGGAGGTTCTGCCACAGGCGGAGGCCGGGGAAAGGCTGCAGCAGGTGCTGGCGGAGATGCAGCGCGATCTCTATAACAAGGCGCAGCAGCGGATGAAAGAGAATACCGTATTGGCCGATTCGCTGGAGGAAGTAGAAGACATTCTTCGCGATGTAACCGCGGAAAGCGGCGGTGGCAAGTTTGTCATGGCTCACCTCAAAGACGACCCAGCCTGCGATGCGCGGCTAAAGCAGTTCAAGGCGACGGTTCGCTGCATTCCAGTAGAGGACGAATTCGATGGCGCAGGAAACTGCATCGTCACTGGAGAGCAAGTAGATCGCCGCGTGGTGATCGCCAAGGCTTACTAAGCTTAACAATCCAACTTCTACGAGAGTCGGATTTGAATCGTTTGCGATCCACCGTGAGTATCGAAAATTCACGGAACTGATAGTGGTGATTCGCCCTGACGCCAACCGGTTCCCTACTGCCCAGAACGCGTCAGATTTCCTCAGCCTGTGCCAGGAGAGCCTCGATCCGTTCAACTTCGAGCCGCCTGAGCCGGGCTGTATTGGCCCATTGCTCCATCGCTTCACTGTCGGTCGCGTATTCCGCATTCATGCCCAGCCACCTGTTCTCGTTCTCCCGGGCTGCCCGGAGTGCGGAGTGAAGCTCAGTATTGCCCTGGTTTCTGGAAGAGGTCATCATAGAGGAGTTTACTATCTCGGTCGAGGCTGAGACGACGACGCGCAGCGCGAGCGGCGAGTTGTTCGGGTTTGAGCCGACTGGCGGCCTCGCGGCGCTACCAGCGGAGGAAGTGGCGCGCGCCGCCGCGGCACTGGGGGAGCAGGACGATATTACGGTGTCGATACTGCGGCAGGCAGGAGCGCCAGTGAGCGCATAGCAGGAAACGCGGCAATTTTGCTACGCGCGCACGGCGTTGCTACTTTTCGTTTTTGTAAACCACGCCCGCCTTCATCACAAACGGGATGTTCTGGAGAACGCGTACGTCGTCGAGCGGATTCGTGGGAACAGCAATCATGTCGGCCCACTTGCCAGGCTCGAGCGTGCCGGTCTTTTGGGACCAGCCCATGAGGTCGGCGGCGTTGATGGTGGCCGTCTGCAGAGCTGCGAGCGGCGCCATGCCTAGTTGATTCACGTAGACGTCCAGCTCATGGGCATTGAGACCGTGAGGATAGACGGCAGCATCGGTGCCCATGGCGATCTTCACGCCCTCCTGCATGGCATGCCTGATGTTGGCCTTGGCAACGGCGCTCACGTCCACCATCTTCTGGCGATAGAACGGCGGAAGATTGCCCTTCTCGAGCATCCAGTCTTCAAGGTAAAGCGTGGGAACAAGATAGGTGCCGCGCTTTTTCATCTCGGCGATGGCTTCGTCGTTGATATAGCTTCCGTGCTCGATGGAGTCGACGCCGGCCTGGGTGGCCCAGAGGATGCCCTGCGCGCCATGGGCGTGGGCAGCAACCTTGCGTCCGAGACGGTGCGCATCGGCGACGATGGCCTGCATCTCTTCGAGCGTGAACTGCGAGGCCTGCGGATCGTCGCCTTTGGAGAGCACACCGCCGGTGGCGCAAATCTTGATCAGGTCAGCGCCGTATTTGATATTTTCGCGAACCTTGTGTTGGACTTCAGCGATGCCGTCGGCCACGCCATCGCCCACCGTATGATATCGGATAGGCAGCAGATTTTCATCGCAATGGCCGCCGGTGATACCCAGCAGCGGACCGCTCACGAGCATGTGCGGGCCGGTCACTTGGCCGGCGTTGATGGCATCGCGCAAGTCCACGTCGACAAAGCCGCTCGCGCCCACGTTGCGCACGCTGGTGATGCCGGCCATGAGCGTGGTGCGCGCATTCACCACGCCGTTGATGGCGTCCTTGGCATCGGTCTGAATGAGCTCGCGATACGGATCGAAGTCCGGATTGTTGGTGAGATGTGTGTGCACATCGATGAGGCCGGGCAGAACCGTCATGAAACCGAGATCGATGACGGTATCGTCGGGCTGCGCCTGAATTGAGGTCGAGGGCGCGATCGACTGGATCGCATCGCCGACGACGATGATGGTCTCAGCGTCGGCGAGCTTGCCGGTGCGGACATCGAGCACGTGGCCGGCGCGAACGAGCGTTCGATGAGCTGGGGATTGAGCGGCAACAGACGCAGCGAAAGCGAGGGCGGAGGCCAAAACGATTTTTCTGCCAGTGAACACGGGTTCTCCTTGGCTGGATATTTCATTCATGATAATGGCTCGGAGCAGGGGGGGGCGACGATTATCGGCGGCCGGTGGAGGTGCTCTACATGAGATCGCCAGGATCAAACCGCTAGCTACCACGTAGAGTCAGTCGCGCTGACCGGCGAAGCCGATAACCTGGTAGGCGGCGCGCGCACATGGCGGCGAGATTCGGCTTTTGAACCGCGAAGAGGGCGAGGACTTGCTGGCTACTGCGCATCTGCCGGCGGCGGAGGGCGGAGTGCTGGCTGCCATGGGCGATGTGGGCGGCAAGGGGCTGAAAGCGGCCATGGCGGTGTCGCTGATTGAAGCTCGTGTCGCGGCAAGAAATCGTGGAGACAATCGTCATCAAACAGCAAGTCGGCATCGCAGCTGCATTTCGGCGGCAATCATCCGCCTAGCGTGGTTTGGATGCCGGCGCACGTCGGCCACTGGGCAGCCAATCCGCAAGCTCCCTTGGTCTTGCCTTTAGACTCCCCCGTAATCTGCCGGAGTAGGTCCCATTGGCCTAAGGCGAATTACTTTTATTGAGAAAGCGATCGTCCGTTCCTCCGGTGGAACGCGGCGCTGAAGTGGTTGTGGCTGGGCAAGCCCAGGTCCAGGCTCAATGCGTCAAGTCGTCCTCATACTCGCTCTTACTCGAGTAATTGAAGCTGGCGAGCACTGGTTTTTGCATATGGGTGTCCGATGGGTGTATTTTCCCTACTTCCCGGTTGCCATTCGTGCTGCACAGTCTGCAACATTCGTGGGCGCCGGACGCTCATAACCAAACGTCGCTTCTTCAAATCCAGCTTCCGCAAGCATCTGAATTTGCTGTCGATCCCTTTAATAGGACCCCTTAAGAAAGGCGCGACTTGAATTCCCGCCGTGCGCTCTGAGCTGCTGGCTGGCTTCCTACATAACCATTTATTTTTCAAATGCTTGCCGCCAGCCCCTCCCCATCCGTCCTGCCCAGGATGCGACCCAAAATTACGCCGGCAATTGAGATTTAGGTAAGATTGACTCGCCCACGCCGAATCTTGAACAGGTATCTGACCGGACTGCACGCAATACGATGCAACGGATGCATATAATCGCTCATGCCCCGGGGCGAAGATCGCGCCGGGGCGTGGTGATGGCGATGGAGAAGTCAAGAAGAAGACGCAATATACTGGCAGGGATGCGAACTTTCTACAAAAAGGATGAAGAAGATGAGCAGTAAGAAGATCAGGAAGGTAGCAGCGGTACTCTTGTTTGTGGCCGCGAGCGCCGGGACCGCGCAGATGTTTGGTCAGAGCGGCGGTGTTGGTGAGGGCAGCTCGATTACGGCACTGGAGATGTCGGTGAATGCAGAGAATATTCGCGCACAGGATAGGTTCATCTCCGACGATCTGTTTGAGGGACGCTATCCCGGATTGCGCGGTGGCGAACTTGCGGCCAAGTACATTGCGACGCAGTTTGCGCTCGATGGGCTGAAGCCAGCGGGTGATGATGGGACGTATCTGCAGCAGGTGAACTTTGTGGGAATGAAGGCGAAGCCGGAGGAGACCAGCTTTAGCCTGGTTCCGGAAGATGCCTCTCCGGCGAAGGGAAATAGGGTGTTGTTGAAATTTGGCGATGACTTTGTGGTCTCGAATCAGACGCTGACGCCAGTGACAACAATCGATGCGCCAATTGTGTTTGTGGGCTATGGGGCGACGGCGCCTGAGTATAGCTGGGACGATTATGCGGGCGTCGATGTGAAGGGCAAGGTGATCCTGTGCATCGTGGGCGACCCGCCGTCGGACGATCCGAAGTTCTTCGCGGGCAAGGCGCTGACCTACTACGGCCGATGGACGTATAAGTTCGAACAGGCAGCGCGGCAAGGCGCGGTCGGTGCGCTGATCATTCATCGTACGGACCTGGCAAGCTATGGATGGAATGTCGTTCAGAATTCGAACTCGGGTGAAAAGACATTCCTGCGTGACGACGCGAATCCGCGACTGAAAGCCGCGAGTTGGATACAGCTGGATGTTGCGCGGAAGCTGTTTGCAATAAGCGGGCTTGATCTGGACAAAGAGTTTGATGCTGCGGGTAAACGCGGTTTCCATGCGGTCGAACTACCGGTGCATCTGAAGGCGACGGTGACAAGCACGGTGCGTCCGTTCCAGAGCCCGAATGTGGTGGGAATGCTGCCGGGTGAGAACCTGGGCAAGGGGTCCAAGGATCAGGCTGTGCTGTTTACGGCGCACTATGATCATCTTGGTTTTGTGCCGGGGATGCCTGGCGACAATATATATAACGGTGCCGCGGACAATGGTACCGGCGTGGCGATGATTCTGGAGATGGCAAGAGCGTGGGCGCAGTCGGGAATAAAGGTACCGCACTCGGTGATCTTCGCGGCGGTGACGGCGGAGGAGCAGGGGCTGCTGGGGTCGGAGTATCTGGGGCAACATCCGCCGGTGCCAGCGGCACAGATTGCGCTGGATATCAACTTCGACATGCTGCTGCCCATCGGCGTACAGCAGGAGATCAACGTCAACGGAGCACAGCGTACGACGTTCTTCCCGGAAGTGCAGGCGACGGCGAAACGATTTGGTTTGGCGATTGTACCGGACCCGCGGCCGGAGGCTGGGAGCTACTATCGCAGCGATCACTTCAGCTTGTCGCGTGTCGGGATTCCCGCGTTCTCAGTCGATACCGGTACGCTATACGAAGGACACGATCGGGCGTGGGGGGTAGCGCAGGAGAAGGATTTTAACGACAACCACTATCACAGCTTCTCGGACAACTTCGATCCGACATGGGATTTCCACGGGGATGTGAAGCTGGCACGATTCGGAATTGACCTCGGCTGGCAGGTCATTAACGCTCCTCATACCGTGGAGTGGAATAAGGGCGACGAGTTCGAGCCCGCCCGCAAGGTAGGAGAGACGGCGCAATAGTTCTCTAGACTGCACCTGAGTCGCTCCTGTGCTGCTGACCGTTCAAGCAGCACAGCAATGGCGGGAGTTCCGCGAAGCAGACATTCCCTCAACGGGAAGGCATCAACTTCGCGCCGCAAATCGATTGGCCTTGCAAATATGGTCAATCGACCGCGTGATCCGATCGCATTCGTAGCGCGAACCTAGGTCCGGAAGGACATCGGCATTGAGATCATCTCAGCGGTCTTCTGCCGAGCTCTCTTCTTTTTGACAGCGATCTGCACCCTTACGGATCGAATAGAACCTTCTCCGTCTCGAAAGACTCGCCACGCAGAAACTTACCTATCGTTTCATTCAGAAACTTCTCGTCGGCTGGGTTGCTTGCAGCACCCGCCGTATGTCCCCATAGGGACGGGATCGGCACCAGTAACACCCCAGGAATGAACTGCGCTTCATAGCGGGCGTCGGTAACCGGGAAGTAGAGGTCGGTGGCCGAGGGCATATAGAGAAACGGCACTTTGATGGACCTCAGCGCTCGCTCCACATCGCCATTGAAGCCGGGCGTAGAACCGACATCGTGCTTCTCCCATGTTCGCATCTGCAGGATGAGATTATTGGCGTCAGCGCCGGGAATAAAGTTGGTTCTGAATTCATTGAGCACTTGTTCAAAGGTTGTCCCCGGCGGATTTGTCGTTCGCCATAACTCCTTTCTCCACCACTCCTGCGAAAATAGCCAGGCTGTCCACACTGTCGAGAAAGCTTCGATTCCCTTCTTTGGCTGTTCAGTATAGTCGCCATCCTTGAATGCCGCATCCGCAGTCAGCGCCGCGATTTGTCCTTCCAACCGCACCACGCCGTGAGGATAGGTCTTGGCGGTTCCAGAAGTCGCCACGATTCGGTCAGCAAAGGGTGGATAGCTTACCGCCCACTGAAACGCCTGCTGCGCGCCCATGGAGAATCCGATCAAGGCTTTGAGATGCGTGACCTTCAAGTCTTCAAGCAGGAGTTGATGGACCGCCGATACATTATCGCGGATGGTCATCACAGGAAATCGCGGCCCGTGGAAGGGCTCTGGCGTGTTGCTTGGCGATGAAGAACTTCCGTTACCGAACAGTTCGCTGGTGACGAGAAAGTATTTGTCGAGGTCGAGTGCATGGCCCGGCCCCATCAACCACTCATAGCCATGCAGGTCGGCCATAAAGTGCGATGGCATCAGGATCACATTGTCGTGCGCCGCGTTCAGGTGACCATAAGTACCATAGACGATGTCAGCCTCGGGAAGCGTCACACCGCTCTCGGTGCGAAAGTTCCGGATCACAAATACATGGCGCTCTGGTTCTGGCAATAGGCTTGGCTTGGCAGGCTCCTCGGCAGGCATGATCGCTGCGCCGATGACGGTGCAAACCAACAGAACCGCCGACAATATCTTGTTCAGCATGCATCTCCTTCAGGGCCCCATAGACTCAAGCAGCCTAATGCCAGCTGTGCAACGCTCTCTCCCTCGAATCTGATCCGGAATCTAATGACCCCTGAGAAATGTATCCACCACCTGCACGTACTTATCCGGTTCTTCATACGACGGCAGATGGCCGCTCTTGGCAAAGATAACCAGCTTTGCCCCCGGTATCTCCTTATACATTCGCCATGCGGTCAGCGGAGCGACATTCATGTCATAGCGTCCTGTAATGATGAGTGTAGGAAACCTGAATTTCGGCAATTCAGAGGTCAGATCGATTTTATCCGCTGATTTTCCGACAGCGGTGCCTACGCTTGGCGTGTAGCCGAGATCACCGATTTTGGTCAAATAGGTATGAAGTAGTTCTTCACTGTAAAAGATCATGCGAAAGTGATTCAATAACTGCTTCTGTGCGGCTCCGTCAGTATCTCCCATCGCCTTCTGTACGGCGGCGTCTTCTTCCTCGATGTCAGGAAATACTTCCGGCAACAGATGCACGATGTCTTTGAGAGCCGGGGGAGCCGAATCGCTCAAGATGAGCTTGTGCACTCGCTCCGGATGTGCCGATGCATAGGCCATCGCCAGCAGGCCGCCATAAGAGTCCCCCACGATGTCGATAGTCGGAAACGCGAAATGAGCCCGCACTGCTTCCAGATCGGCAACCTGAGCATCCATCTCTTGTGATGCGCCAGGATGCAAGCGCGTCGACCTTCCCGTTCCGCGCTGGTCATAAAAGACAATCTGACGCCGCTCCGCAAGCCGCTCCCAAACATCGTTCTGGATCATGTATTTATGTGAAAGTCCCGGCCCTCCGTTGACGGCAATTACGGGCGTTTCCGAGCTTGGCGTGCCATAGACTTCAAATGCCAGATCGACGTCTGGAGTGGGGATGACACCTGTGGCTGGCGTCGCCCGCTGGGCAATCGCGGAGGGCGAGAGCAAGCAGAGGAAAAGAATTTGCAAGAGTCTGGACTGCATTCGGGCGCGATACTCCTTTGAATCACCGGGCCTCGTGGAAGCTCGTCTGCTGGTCATTCTAATCACCGTCTGGCCGGTAGGTCCGGTTCCGATTCGCGAAGCAGTTTTTCAACACATTGAGACGAGACAGCAGGCAGTGTATCTGTTCCATGGCCTCGCGTTCGATCCGAAATCGGCAAGAGTACGAACTTCCGATTCGGCACTCGCTTGATCATCTCAGCCATGATATTCAACTCCGGCGGATGGATAAAGTCTTCGGATGCCGACGCCTGCGTGCAACTGGATGGGCGATCCGCAAGCTGTTATCCAACCAGACCGGATTGTTCCCGCATGAACAACATCACTCTGAGGGAGAATAGGAGACAATTTCCGCCAGATTAGGCCGCCCCGCAGCATCGTTTGTACTTCTTACCACTGCCACAGGCACAAGGATCGTTTCGCCCCGGCATCTTGATTGTCAAGCGGCGTGTCGTTTTTCCCAAGGCGCGTCGAAACAGGCGGCGAAGCACACGGTGGCGCTGAGCCAGGAGGGAGTCGAGGTCAGGCCGGGAGTTCTTAAGCGCCTCAAGGAGATGATGTCCGGACCGACCGAAGGCATTTGCGTCTCGCCCGGTCGTGATTTGTCCTTTCTCGTAAGCATAATAAAGAGTCAGATCTGGGCCGATGGGTTTAGGTTCCCGAGTTGGGGAGGGCCTGATCAAGAAAAATGACATTGCCACTTCCCGGCAGGAGCAGGTCGGGTTGACGCAGTATTGGTCGTCAAAGAACCATTTGTCGACGCCAAGAGTAAACACAACCCGAGGGGCAAAGGGCAGAATTTCGCAATAGCCCACCAGCGTACCGTCTCCAGCCAAAACCTCGCGAGGGAATTGGACGTCTAGGTCGTCTAAGTCAGCTTGTTCAGTCTGTCTTTGTTTAACCAAAAGGTAGAAGTTCCCAAGCTCGGTCCAATCTCCATCTGAGATTTCCGATGCAACGGCTTTTGCGAAGGCATACGCCGTTGAATCCGCCTCTAGCCTTTTGAGGTTGGTGATTACGCGCTGGGCCAAATCCATTTCAAGGCAAATGTGGGTGGGCCCTGACAGCTGTGGCAAGTCGTTCGCTCCAGGAAAGCAGTGGAGCGTAATGACTTTGCAGTCGCAAACCGGGCTCTTGCAAATATGGTGTTCCAGACGATAGTACTTACCCGCCAGTGGACCTTCTTCAAGGACTAGCCCATAACCGCTTTCACGGGATGCTTCAACGCGCATACAGCCATATTACGCAGCACCGCGGGTCCAAGGGAAGATCAGGCTACTTGTGAAGTCGGCCAAGCAGAAGTTCTCGGCTACTAGCCCTGCCCCGATTAAGATTGCCGAAAGGAAGCCCATCGCATCGCTTTCCCAGCCGCACCTTGCCGTGCCTCACGAACTCATCTTCGGCAACACGAGAGGCAATCCCGACAGCGAAATGGATATGGCTGTGAAGCGCGTCGCGGAGCGTGCCGGTTTGAACTGTGGCCGGTGCGTGACGGGGCATGGCAACAAGTGTGAGGAACAGCCGTACTGCATGAACTTCTTCCTCGACAAGTTCCGGCGCTATGCCGAATGTGATTTGTGCCATGGTGACGCAATCCAGCCGAATCAGTAGGAACACTATTTTCTCATTCGGCAATATTCGGCATGTCCGGCATGCTTCACAGGCTCTTGAAGAAGCCAGGCGACTGATCCTCAGAGTAGCCCCTCTCCTTGATCAGTGCGGTGTACGCGTTTAGGTAACTGGCCCAAAGACTGGGTTCCATATCCATATCCGGCGAAACAACGAGTTTCTTTCCTATCTTTTAAGGATGCGCTTACGCCGGGCCGCGACGTTGATCGGATTGTCCAGCATACCCCCGCTGTAAGGCCGCAAACTGCGCCTCTCCGGAAGTAGCTTGCAATTTTCCTTTGAGAAACACTTGCATGTAAGTAACTGATTCTACATAAGATGCTTCGGAATTCGAACCTGCGACCCTGCGACTCCCACCGTGACGGACGGGAAGGCTCTTATTTCTTGGAGGGTTTATCTTTTGCAGATTTTTTGCTGACGACCTGCTTGGAGGGGCGGCCACCTTTCGGTTGCGCAATGAAATTCTCAACCTCGGAGCGGAGAACGACGGTGCGACCCGCCATATTGACTGTCGTCAGCCGGCCCCGGCGGATCAGATTGACAATGGCCGGTTGCGATACGCCTCGGATTCGTGCGGCTTCGGCCTGGGAAATCCAATCTCCAGGTTTCACTGACTGCTGAGATTGTTCGGTTAATATCTTTAACCTATTAACTCTCTCGTTCTTCTTGCTTGAGATACTGCCTCCATATTGCTGTGAGGTAGGTGAGCCGAGCCCCGGTCGCTCAGTGAATTCTGCTTCGTTACGCTTTTTCTTCTTGGGTTTAGGGCCGGGCAGTCGGGGCCGGTAGTTCTCAACTTCTATGCGGTTTACTAGGGTTTTGCCCCCTGCCTTCAATGTCTTGAGACGATTTTTCTTCACGAGGTTGTAAATAGCCTCGCGACTCACGCCACGTAAACGAGCTGCCTCAGATTGGGAAATCCAGGTAGAGATATCAGAAATATTTTCGTCTTCTCGTCTCAACTCATTTGACATGGCGAAATTAGTTTCGTATCCTTCCAGTACTGGTTCTCTATCTTGCTTGCGGAGAGCCGTACACAACTTGTAACGGGGTACGCCGGTGCATGAACACCGACGTATCCCTGACCACCATCACCTTCCACAGAAAGGCGACGACATGGCTGTCTCTAAACATACCCGCCGCTCCGCTTCGGACACAAACCCTGTCTTTCGAGAGCTTTTCCGCAATAGCCAAGTTTCGACCGAGCGCCAACAGGAATGGCAAAACGCCGTGCGCCACGCTGGAACAGGAACACCGCCGCTGCGGTTTCCGGTCTATGAGCATCTTTACCAGTTCAATCTGTGCGCGCAGAAGATGGTCGAGTTGCTCGAAGAGCTGAGCAACAAGTTTGCCATCGACCGAGAAGCCCTTCTCTACAACCAGTCTCTGATTCAGTCTGTTCGGGCTGCAATCAGCCTGGATATCGTGGAGTCGATGACTGGCGTCGAGCATACCGAAGCCTGGCTCTTTCAAAGCCAACAGCGCAGCGAAGAGGAGACGCTGCGTGACCCGGACGACGTCTATATCACCGTCCACCAGCGAGAAGCCGAGCGCATCAAGATGGGCCTCCCCCCGCGCATCCGGTTTCTGGATGAACCCCGCGCCGGGAAGAAGTCCCCTGGGAAGAAGCCTCGAGCAACTCGAGCGACTTGAGTCAGCCGGCTCTTCTCGAAGTTCTAGTCCCGGTTTCAACTAGAGCCGCGACGACACGCCCTTGCGCGTCTACAGGGTCTCTTTTTCCTGAAATGGCTTCCATTTGGCGGGTCTGCAAGTCAACTACCCCTCCATGAACGGAGGAGCTTGTAAAAGCTCATGTTGACCAGGGTAAGTGCTTTGCGGTCTATCGCGAGGCACTTGCGTTGTGAACAGGTTGAAGACCGACCTGCGAATGCTTCCTGGAGTTCGTACCTCTCGAAGCCTGAGAAGCAGACACGCCAGGTAAGGCACGAAACGGTCTCGGGCATATGGCCGGTTCACAACTTTCCCGAGGGGAGACCCGCCCCAAAGGCGGGCGTTTGCAAGGCTCCTTACCGAGCACTAATTCTCGAACAAAGGAGCACGACACAATGGTC
>DATDLS010000194.1:0-10915 GCA_036519195.1 Occallatibacter sp.
AACGCGCAAACCTTCGTAGTTAGCAAAGAAGAACAAGCGGTCCTTGATAATCGGACCTCCGAATCTTGCCGCAAACTGATTGACGTTATCGGCGCTCCGGGGGGTCAAGGTCGGGGTCTGGTTGCGGAAGTAGTCGTTCGCATTGAGGACGGTGCCGTTCCATTGATAGACCGCGTCCCCGTGGAACTTGTTCGTTCCCGAAAGTGTGATCTCATTCACCTGGGCGCCGCCGAGACCACCGAAATTCGCACTATAGGCATTCGAGCTGAGGTTGACTTCGGAGACCTCATTATTGCCGAGCAACAGGTTGGACGCCCCGGAGTTACTGAGGTTCAGAAATGGGTCGTTCTCATACGAGCCATTCAAGGTGAAGGTATTCGAGGTCGCGGGCAAACCGAAGACGGAAAAGTTTCCGTCGCCCATGGCGGTATTCATAACCGCACCCGGAGAGACCTGGGCAACAAACGTCAAATCGTTTCCAGGATTCGGCAGGTTCTGTACTTGCTCTTGCGAGATGGAAGTGGAGATTTCGGCGTTCTCCGTATGGAGCAGCGGCGCGGAATCGCTCGACACCTCGACCGTTACATTGTTTGAACCCACAGTCAGGTGGAGGTCAGCAGAAGCTATCTGGCCGATCGCTACGGTCACCGTGGTCGACGACGTCTCGAAGCCACGAGCGGTAACGGTGATCTTATAGACGCCGGGTTTAAGCAACGGGGCGCGGTAGCCGCCGTTGGAACTGGAAGTTAGGGTTTGCGTGATACCTGTATCGCGGTTCGTTACGACAATCTTCGCATTCGGAACAACTGCGCCCGTCGCGTCCATTACGACTCCGGCGATATCACCGGAGGTAATTGATTGAGCATTTACGGCTGTTGGGATGTTTAAAACACAAATGGCGCCCGATACTGCCAGCGCTAGGCCTCTCAAAAATGTTACAAACCCTGGAAATCTCATATTTCCACTATCGTGCAGAAAGTGGTCAGATACAATAGCCACTTTTTTCACTATTGGAATAGCCACTATCATCCTGTAAGGAGCAAGGTTTCTTCAGCATTTCCGCCGGTTATCCTGATTGACCGGAATGCCATTCGGCCTCTGCCAAGACAGATCTATGTCGGCTTCCGGGCTGCGAGCCTCCGCGGCGATTTGCGCCGTGGACAAAAGGGCTCTTGTCCAAATAGGAGGCTCCCATCAGATACATTAGTTTTTTCGGGGAACTGAGGACCAGATGTGACTGAGCTGACGACTATCGAGGAACTGTTTGCAGGAGGCAGTGCTGGGCGTGATGTGGACGGCGCAAGCACAGGACACCAAGACACCGTATCCGAGCATGGCCCCGCTGGACCGATACCTGATGGAGCGAAATGCCGAAATCTCGCTGGCTCGGTGCGCTGCCCTGGAATCCATCTCGAAGGACGCCGAGGTCATGATCTTCGGACGGCATGCCTACGAAACTGCGGTCAGAGGCAAGAACGGATTCCTGTGTATGGTGGAACGATCATGGAGTGCGGGAATTGACGATCCCGATTTTTGGAATCCCAAGCTACGGGGTCCTATCTGCTTCAATCCGCCGGCAGCGCGATCCTACCTTCCAGGAACGATCAGAAAAACCGAGTTGGTATTACTAGGCTGATCCAGGGTTCATAAGAAGGAATTGCCGACACTGGAATCCGGTGCGATGTGCTCCATGATGTCCATGCAAGGATGCTTGGGCGACCGTGCCGGACACGGGCATTCCCGCCTGATGTTTTTTGTTCCACTCACAGAACCTGTGGCTTGGGGCGCAGACTTGCCGGGCTCCCCGTTGATGGCAGACCAGGACCTCCAAGATCAACTGACAGTATTTCTGCTTCCGGTTGCCAAGTGGTCGGACGGAACCGCGGTCCTCATGGATGAACACTGACGTGTGATCAGGCTGGTCATGCCCATATGGGTTGGATTATGTCCAAAACCCTGAAGCAAGGATGATGAGCCGGGCAGGGCAGCGCTGTCATCGATCAAGGTCCGATTCAAAGGCCGGTCTGTTGGGCATTCCAGCACATAGCTTCAATCACGCGGTCTTCCTTCCATTGTTCGAAAACTGTTAGCGAAAGTTCTCGAACCGCCGTGTACGGACCCGTACGGGCGGTCGTGTGTGGGAGGGGTCGGCAAGCGACAGCCGCCCCTATGCCCACCAAACACAGGTCGCGATAGAAATCGTCCGCCTTCGAAGGAGATTGGAAAGCTGAACGCGTGCGACTCCGGTCGCTCAGCCGCGCCGTTTGTCTCCCCCTGGACTTGCATCCGCAATCAGACGATAGATCTGTCTTCCGTATTTTTTCGCGATGCTCGTCCCGACGCCAGGCAAGGTCAATAACTCTGCTTCAGTTTGCGGGCATGCCGCAGCGATGCTTCTGAGCGCCTGATCGCCAAAAATCCGAAATGCGGGAATATTGTTCTTCTTCGCCTCGCTGAGTCTCCAGGTGCGTAGAGCCTGCTCAACAGCTGCCACTCCATTCGCGCTGGCGACATTAGCTCGTGGCCCTGCCAGCACAGGTTTCCTTCGAGAAGTTGCCCTTGCCGGGGTTTTGGATTTGCTGGCGCCCTTCCTTTGCTTGGTTGTGCCGGTGCCACTTGCAGCAGCCTTCATCACGAAATCGACCGGCATCCTCTGGTCGAAGGCTTTTCCCGATGGAGTAAGGCCGACGGTGCGATAGGGAATCTGTTTGCCTTGCTTTTCGAAGACGGCATCCGCCGAGGTGAGAAGCCCGGCCCGGGCCATGGCCCCCAGAATCTGTTCGAAATTGTCCCGGCTGAGGTCCTTTTGCGGATAGAGCTCGGTGTACAGTTTGCCAGTTGACTTACTTTGAACCGATTCTAGGCAGCGCAACACGCGAAGAAGGGTGACTCGTTCTTCTTCAGTGGCCGTTCGAAATCTTTGAGCAACGCATTTGGCCGGAGCACAGAAATCGCAGACGCTGCAAGGTTTGGCGCTGTCGCTGGTATCTCCAAAATGGCGGACAAGCGAGCACATGCGGCATTGATGGCTCTCCGTAAAACGAATCATCTGATCGATCTGCTGTCGCTTTTGTTCCCCCTGCTGGATATAGGAGATCCTCCATGCCTCTTCGCCTCGGCTCAGATTCTCTGCAAAGTCAAGCACTGCACCTTTATGAATCCAGAGTTTTTCGAGAGCTTTGTCGAACAAATCCTCATCGATCCCCAGGGCTTCTTTGAGCGCTTCCTTCGGTTGGGGATCGGCGCGGAGCTTCAGAAACATCCGCTCCAGCAACGAAACCTCCGGGTAATCACGGTTGAAGAAAAAATCATGGGTGCGGCGGTCGCCGTACGAGTGCATGAGGATGGCGCGACTTGGTTTTCCGTCGCGGCCGGCGCGACCAATCTCCTGGTAATAGCCTTCCAGGCTGCCCGGCAGCGCGGTGTGAATCACGGTTCGAACGTCGGGCTTATCGATGCCCATGCCGAACGCCGTGGTCGCCACCATGACGTCCAGCTTGCCGGCCATGAACTCTTCCTGCACACGGCGTCGGCGTTCGGCTTCGAGTCCGGCGTGGTAGCTCGCTACGGAAAACGTGTCTGCCAAATCTCCCGCCAGCGAATCCGCCTGCTTGCGGGTAGGCGCATAGATGATGGCGGGCCGGTGCTTGTCCTCAAGCAGAATCTCGCGAACCCACTGCGATCGTTGGGACGGGGGTGCCTCCACGATTTCGATCCCGATGTTCTCTCGGCGAAAGCCGTGGATGAAGTGTGCGGCCTCGGTCAGTCCCAGCTGCACTGCAATGTCCTTCTGAACCAGTGGCGTTGCGGTGGCCGTCAGAGCCAGGATCGGGGCTGGGCGAAGTGCTGGCAGATGCTTGCTGAGCATGCGGTAGTCGGGCCGGAAATCGTGCCCCCATTGCGAGATGCAATGCGCCTCGTCGATTGCGATCAGCGTAGGCTTGCGTTTGGCCAGCATCTCGGGAAAGCCCGCTACGCGAAGCCGTTCCGGTGCAATGAATAGGAATTGCAGCCGGCCCGCCAGGTAGTCGGCACAGACTCGGCGCGAAGTCTCACGATTGCGGCCCGAATGAATGCACTCAACGGCGAAGCCGTGCTCTTTCAGTCTCAGAACCTGATCGTCCATCAAGGCGATCAGCGGGCTGATCACGAGGGTGGTCCCGCCTCTGGCCAACCCCGGCAACTGATAGCAAAGCGACTTGCCGGAGCCGGTTGGCATGACGAGCAGGGCATCCTGTCCGGCCGCCACCGCATGGCAGACGGTTTCCTGATTTGGCCGGAAGGCTGAGAAACCGAAAGCCTCTTGCAAAAGTTCATCGAGGTTCGTGCTCCTCGGCAGACGCCCCGGACTGGGAAGATCAGGATGCGCTGCCGGTTCGCGGGGCTCCGGCGCCGCGAGGTTAGGCTGAACCCGTGGAGTCTCGCGGACCTTGCCGACCACGGAACGCACATATTTGCTGATGCTATCGAGGAAAGGTTCAAGCTGCGATTGGCCCTGTTGAATCTTCTTGAGATACGCCTCCCACTGACCGGTCATCGCGGGGCTCTTCACTTCCGGGTGAACAACTTCGATCAGATGAATTCCCTTTTCCGTAGCCTCCAGGCTTTTGCCCGCGCGCACGATGTAGCCACGCTTCAAGAGCACCTCGATCGTGGCCGCCCGAGTGGCAGGCGTGCCAAGACCGGTTTCCTTCATTGCATCGGAGAGTTCCTTCTCATCCAGACTCTGCCCTGCCGTTTGCATCGCGGTCAGCAGTGTTCCTTCCGTAAATCGCTTCGGAGGCTTGGTCTTCTTCTTGCGGGCTTCGATCCCGGCGACTTCCTGAAGCTGCCCCTTGGCAAGATGGGCTGGCAGGATCTGATCCGGTTCAGCGTCCTCGGTACCGCTCTTCGGCTCCCGCCTCTTCCGTTCCGCACCGATGTCGAGCGCCTTCCAGCCTACCTGCTGTACGAGAGTCCCCGTGGTTCGATAGCAGTCGACGAATCCGTCGCTCTTAATCGCTGTAATCATCGTGGTTACGGACTGCAGGTAGTCCTCCTGCCACATCATCAGAAAGCGGCGGCAGATAAGATCGTAGATCTTACGTTCCTCTTGGGAGAGGCTGGCCTTTGCAGAGGAAACCGCGTTGGGGATGATGGCGTGGTGATCGGTGACCTTGGTGTCGTCGACAAAACGCTTTCCCAGCGGGCGAACCCCGGTTCCGGGAGCCAGTTGCCCCTGATAACCAGTTGATACCGTGGCTGCGATCCCTTGAGCGGTGGCGGCAACATCGGCGGAGAGATGCCGGCTATCGGTTCTGGGATAGCTGATCAGCTTGTGACGCTCATAAAGAGCCTGGGCGAGATCGAGCGTCTCCTGTGCGCTAAAGCCAAAGAGGCGATTGGCATGACGCTGCAACTCTGTAAGGTCGTAGAGCAACGGTGGTTGCATTCGCTGAGTCTCGGAAGAGATCGACTCGACGGCCGCTTCTCCAGCCCGGGCCCGAAGGATGATCTTCTCAGCTTCCTCACCATCTGCGGGCAATCGAGTACTCTTCGCCTGAGCCTCTTGATCCTTTACCGGAGCTGCTTTCGGACGGAACCATGTACCCTCATAGGATTCCTTGTTCAGATCGCCCTTGCCCTCAAACTTCGCAACAACCTCGATGTATTCCTCGGGACTGAAGTTTCGGAGGGCGAGATCGCGGTCGACAAGCATGGCCAAAGTTGGTGTCTGCACGCGCCCCACGGAAAGCTCCTCACGGTAGATCAGCGAGTATGCTCGCGACAGATTCATGCCGACAAGCCAATCGGCGCGGCTTCTTCCGTTTGCCGCGTCGGCCAGCCGATCATACTCGCTGCCTGGACGCAGCTTGTCAAACCCCTTCCGAATAGCATCCGGCGTAAGCGAGGAGATCCAAAGCCGGCTGACCGGCTTCTTGCTTTGAGCCGCTTCGTAAATGTAGCGGAAGATCAGCTCACCTTCTCTGCCCGCATCCGTGGCGCACACAATCCGCGAGACGCGGGGCGAAGTTAGGATTTTGCGAACGACTTCAAACTGATCTTTGGTGCGCTCGTAGACGACCAGCGGCCACTGTCCGGGCAGCATGGGCAGCCAATCGAAGCTCCACTCACGCCAATGGGGATTGATCTCGTGAGGTTGGGCGAGAGAAACCAGATGTCCTATGGCCCAGGTGACCACGTAGCCGTTTCCCTGAAGATAGCCTTCGCCGCGCTTGTCGGCACCGAGAATACGGGCAATGTCCCGCCCGACGGAAGGCTTTTCGGCCAGAACCGCAATCGCGCTGGAATCGCCTGGTTTCATGTGTGATTTCAGTATGCCATCCGAAAACGCGGGACACAGCGAAATGCTGCTGGCCCCGCGTTTTGCTCTTGGCCTCTATCTGTCGCTTGCAATCGTGGAGTTCTCCTCGTCCGGCCCATCAGAGCCAGGTCTGAAGGGACAGGCTGGCGATCCCCGGAGTAATGCTGATGAGCTGCCCGTTCGTCGCAGCCGTGGATCCTGGGCTTTAGACCACGGGTACTTGAGGCGTGGCTGACTTCGACGTCCGGGCATGGAGAAGTGGAAACCGCTACACCCATCCCACTTCTTCACATCCCGGAAGGCGGCGGCTTGCGTAACGAATTCTCCGCGTAGTTAGCTTTTATGGACGACCTCGAACGAATACCCGTCCGGATCAAATACATCGGCGGCGCAGTATCCCGGATAGTATTCAATCCGTGCCCGCGGCGAAATATTGTCCCTTGCACCAGCCGATATTGCCGCCCTGTAGAATTCATCGACCTTCTTGTTGTTTTCGGCCACGAACCCCAGTGAATGGACACGGGATCAGGCTTCCCTTGCTTAATCCAGAAAAACGCCCTCGTGCCATCGCCAAAACCCCACAAAACAGGGTGATCACCCTCGCCCTTGTAGGGCAGGAAGAAATTGATATTCACAACATGGTCATTCCGGGCCTTCAGAGAAGAGGGGGTCGGAAATTCCACATCGGGCAGGCCATTTCGGTTAATGGGAGTCCAAAGTGCCACATCCTGGCGACTCATGTATAGGCGTAAGTAATTGATTATAATGGTTGTCATGGCATTTGTCCGCGAAAGTCGCGGGGGATTTTGCGACTTTCGCGCGGACATCATCTCGGTGGCCTGGTTGCGACACTCTGAGGATCATCCGAGCACTCCCGGGATATGAATCAAAGAAGTCTGGCGAGGCTTTGGGGGTGTTCCTGTTTCTGTGGTGGGATAGGGGTTAATATCTCAACCCACGCGCAAGCGGAGCAGCCCCATTGCAAGGAACTCGCAGACGGATAGCCGAATCGGGTTTCAGTTTGGGGCCTGCCGAAATCCTACGCCCTATGTCGTCCATCAGACAGACGCGTTTTCAGTTTTTGGTACAATGTTGGCCGAGAACTCCCAATTCAGAGGTCGTTTTCCATATGAACGCGCAAGGGATGCAACTTCAATTTCACAGCCGGAATAACGCAGATGGCACGGTGGAGTCGATCTGCCTCAAATGTTTCCTCACCGTGCGGCCAGAGAAGGGCTTAACCTTGGAAGCCGCCGAGCGAGTCCACAGCGATAACTGTACTCGGATCGTTGCGATGGATGTCAGTGAGCGCTCAGAACTGGTATCCCGGAAGTCTGCCTAAGAAGCGACTGCTGCCGGCCACGCGATAGCTGCATCTCTGGCAGCCAATTGCTTCTTCACGCGCTCCTGCCAACATCTTCACGCTCTCTTCGGTGTCGTAAGATGCGCGGGAGTCAGTTTGTGACTGTGCAGTTAATGAGCTATTGGCTCAATTTCCAGGCTGGGCGCTGAACTCTGCTTTGAGGGAAGGATGGGGGCAAACGGGCAAGTGTGTCGGCTGAAAACTGTGGCATGGATGCTACCCGATGTCCAGTTCAATTGATGTTGTAACTCTCTTTAAAAAGGCCGTCAGGCAGGAAAACTTATCGCGGTGCTATTCATCCCCGGCATCAATGCCGGGCCTTTCGCATTATCCCGGTAAGGTGCAGCGAGGTGAGTGCTGCGACCAACTTGTTGAACGAGCATTTTGGAGCGGTGCCGCAGTTTCGGTTTCTCAGCGCTGAAGCGGCGAGCGCGCCGGGAAGCATCTCCGGGTGGGACGGGATGCAACGGGCGCGGCTTCTCATCTTCTTGAAAATCTCAAGGAGCAGATCATGCCTCATTCTCTGGCTTGGGGTGTTCACTCTAGACACGAAGTGCAACAGCCAGGATGTGATGGAACTGCATCCTGGCTGTTGCACCAAGGTGTTTTCTTCCTAACATGAAAGAAGAAAAGCTAGTGGCAGTCCTTCTGGTTGGCTATATTGGTTAGCTCGCTGTTGGTCGCGGTGAGCGTGCGGCTGAAGCAGTTGCCGAGCGAGTCTTTGAAGACATAGCTCTGCGTGCTCTTCTGCCCCGAGGTGGAACCAAGAGAGAAGCCCGTGGGCGAAGGCACGAATACCGCGGTGTCCTGGGAAGTGAGCTGGTTGCTTACGTTCGATTGCAAGAGGGGAATTCCTTCGAGCGTTTCAGCATCGCTGCGCAGGAAGTTCTGCGCAATGGAGCTCGTTTGGTCGATATTTCCGTTGGTTTCGAGAGTCTCGAGATAGCCGCCGTTGAAGGGGTAGGAGACACTGGACTTCTTGGCGGTGATTAATAGACCTGTTTGGGTGGTCGTCGTCCCGTTGATGGTGGAGGTTTGCACGACGCTCTGGCCGAACTGGGTTGCCGTGGAAGTGACGGTCTGCGCGTTGCTGAAGTTTACGTCTTGCTGGATTTTGGTGCTCACGCGGCCATGCGAGGTGTTGACGTAGCCGGCGATGGTAAAGTTCTGAGCGCTTGTTACCGTCACGACGCCGGTGGCGGCGCCGTTGGAATCGACTGTCACATTATTCACCAGGGCCGGATTTGGTGCGGCAAGGTTGTTCTCAGTTACTTCGCCGGTGACCTCCTTGCTTCCGTGATCTTCATAGATGAGCAAGTTGGCTACGGTGCTGAAGAAGTTAAAGGCGTTGAAGACGGTTACGCCGACGGTATGGGGCTTTCCGTTACTAAGGACTCCGGCGAAGGGTGTGAGGTCAACGCGGTAGGGCTGCAGGTTGAGCGTTTGCACGCCGGGAATGGGTACCCATAGGCCGGGATCGATGCCTCCGGTGTAGATCCAGGGAAAAATAGGCGCTACGCCTGCGGGTGTGCCGTCAATGCTGATGTCGACCTGACGGAAGGCGGTGTTGCCGCAGATGCCCAGACTGGTGCCGAGAGCATCGGGCAGGCAGAAGAACCATTGCTCTTCGTCATTCTGGCTCTGTGCGATTACGTCGAGATAGGCGCTCTCAACATTGGTGGGCAGAGTGAAGGTCTGAGTCAGTTCGGGGCTGGTGTTGTTGAGCTGGACGCTTCCGCCGCTGTTGTCGGGCAGAGGCAGAACTAAGTCTGCTGTGCGGGGCGCTGGATTGAGGAAGTTCGCCGGGTAGAACTCCAACTTGAAAGTCCCGAAGATGATCGAGTTCAGGCCATCTTCTCCGACGATGTTGCCCAGGCTTGCGAAGCCGGTCTGAGAGGTCTTGAAGAGTGGTGTGTAGTCGGTGAGGTCGCGCTCGACGTGCCAGGTGTTGGTCTGGGTCTGGAGCGGCTCGGCGGTGGTACCGAAGAAGATGTTGACGTCGCCGAGGAACAGTTGTCCGGTGCGGTCGAACTGCACTCCGGGCTGGATGGAGAAGTCCGCGGTGAAAACCACCTTGGCCCACGGGCCTGGACATTGCGCCGGCGGCGTGTAGGTGTAGTCGGCATTGTTGAAGTTCTCAAAGGCCTGGTCGCTCAGCAGGGTGACGATGCAGGGCTTGGTGTTGGGTCTTGGGACGGTGGGATCCGCGGTCGCCTCAAGAGATGATCCGATCTGGAATTGATTCTGTGTGCTCGATTGCGCCTGGAGGGAGGTAGTTGCAACGAAGAAGGGGATTGCTAGGAGAAGGCTTCTGGAGGTGAGGGCCCTAAGATAATTCGGTCTCATGGTGATTTCCTCTCTGTTTTGATTTCGAGTGAATCTCGGAGTGAGTCTCGAAATGTCGGGAGAATACCATCGGACGGGTTAGCCTGTCGCTGGTCTGAGGCGTGATCGCATTCCCGCGGCCGAAAGTGGCAGCAAGCAGGCTTGTGATTTGGACTTCGGATTCGGCGTTGGCGCTGCGTCTGGCAATCGGCTCAGATTCCATGGGCAGTAGTCCCTGGTCCTGCTCTCGACTACGAACTGCCGGGGTTTGGAGCTGCCTTGGTGCTTGTTCTCCTTGGTGCCGTGGACCTTGACGATGTCACCGACTCTTTCATTGGCTGGAACGCCGGCGATCCCTGCAACGCATCGAGTCTCTTTTCGGCAGGGCGAATAAGGCGACAGGCTGAAAGTCCCGATGGCGGTCGTCGCTCATCGGACGACTTCAAAGCCTATCCCGCTGCAACCTGGAGGGCAAGTGCAACCGCTTTCGCAATTGCTTTTGCGGTTGCAGTCAGGCTATCGAGATTGAATCGATTGCCACTTGCTGCCGATTGAAATACTGAAATTTATTCGAGAGTCCAGAGCGTCGATTCAGGAAGCTTTGACAGCTCTTGACTTCCCAGGTTTCGCCTAAAGCGGCGTTCGCGGCCTGCGGCTTTATTCCTGACCGGCTAATCAGAAATTGTCCGCATTACGTCGCCTCTTCATGATTGAGGGGATTTTAGTACCGAGGCATTGGCTTCTATTCGAACTGTAACTGAACGTTGACATGGTTTCTATTTACATCTGCGACAATGAACGGCGGCGTGCCAGCCCCCTCCGGGAGGCATTCACAACGGCACGACTTTGAGGAGACTCCGATCCATGACAGCACAAGCATCTGGCCGCGCCTGCGGGCGCCGCATGCAGAAGGGTTCCATCGC
>DATDLS010000195.1:0-34994 GCA_036519195.1 Occallatibacter sp.
AATAGCGGCCAAAAATCTGTTGCCTTGCAAATACCCACTAGGAAGATCCAGCTTCAGATTTCATTCGTCGGCAATGCGGCGACTTGGGCGTTTTTGCCCCGTCGATCCGGTATTGAGGAATGGCACGACTTCTAAATTGAAAGTTCCATCTAAGCGTCCTCATTCCGATCGAATTCGGAGAATGGCGCAAATCGCCAATCGAACGCCTCCAAGTTCCTGCAAAGTTCATAATGCATTGAGGTGAAGGTCTTCGTTAGGTCGATTTGTTTGGTACAATTTGAACAACGGAGTGGTGACGACTTCGTGGTTCGCTTTCGCTTGGTTTGTGACAGTGGTCTTGCATTTTGGCTTACTGTCCATACTGTCCATTTCTCCCGGAATTCGGTTATATCCGGTGGAAAATATGGAAACAGGCGAAGGAGTGAGCAGTAAGAAAAGACAGTAAATTCTGTGATTTGCGCTAAGTGATTGAAATTGCAGAGGGGACGTAGCTCAGTTGGTTAGAGCGCTGCCCTGTTTCCATCTGATCGCGCGCGCATTTCCCCACGCCGAGCGCAGACTGTTGACAAATTTTCCCGTCCACGGCAAGGCTCCCTCATCGGTGGCTGTGCTGGGCGACTCCGGTCTGGTCGATGGCTACATGCGGTACACGGCGGGCACCTGGAACCGGCTCGAACTTCTGCGGCTGGGGGTCGAAATTCGCCGCTTTCGCCCCGATGTGCTGATCTACCTGAGAAACATTCGGCCGTGGAAGAATCATTGAGCGCGACCGGCTGTTCCTGCGTGTGGCGGGCGTGCGGCGCATTGTGGGCATGGCCGGCGAGACCGAGATCAAGCCTGTCCTCGATAGGGCGACGGGCCGGTACGAAAGTGAAGCCGCGCGGCTGGCTCGTCTTGTGGCAGAGCTTGGCGATGCCAATCCGGCCGACCGCGCCAGTTGGGACCTGATGCTCTCGGACGCCGAGCGCGAGGGGCGCGCGCGCGAGAGGCGCTGGGTGCGCTTGCTCATCGTCCGCTGATTGTCTGTGGCCCGGGGACCAAGCGCCCGGCCAACGATTGGGGGCGGGAAAACTGGCGCGCGCTGCTGGCCGAGCTGAGTAGGCGACACCGGGGATATGGTCTGGTCCTGGTTGGCGCGCAGCAAGAGGACACAGGAGCCGACTATGCGGCGCGGCAGTGGGCCGGACCCAAACTCAACCTCTGCGGACGGCTCACGCCGCGCGCGATGGCCGCAGCGCTTGGCTACGCCAAGGTTTTTCTAGGCCCCGATTCCGGCCCCATGCACGTGGCTGCAGCTGTGGGGGTGCCCTGCGTGATCGCTTTCTCTGCCAGCACGCTGCCCGGAAACTGGTTCCCGCATGGCGTCCAGCACCAGGTGCTCTATCGATCCACCAGCTGCCGGGGCTGCTCCCTGGAATCCTGCACGGTGCAGGGCCGGCGCTGCCTCACATTCATCACGGTAGCCGAGATGGCCACGGCGGTCGACAAGGTGCTCCGAGGCGCGCTGTGAGCCTTAGGCCCAGCGGATGCGACTGAATGGGGAACAAATTGATCCGCCGACGCGTACTCCGCTCATGCGCCCCACCGCCCCAGCTGTGAGGTCGCCGATCTCGAATTCGCGAGGGAGAAGCGGTTTGCAGCCTGATCCGACAGTCCGCAAGGTGCTCATCTACCGGCTCGGCAGTCTCAGTGACACGGTGGTCGCTCTGCCCTGCTTTCACCTGATTGCGCGCATGTTTCCCCGCGCCGAGCGCGTGCTTCTCACTAACTTTCCAGTCCACTCCAAAGTGCCCGCATCGGCGGCAGTGCTGGGCGATTCCGACCTGGTGCATCGCTACATGCGCTATACCGTGGGGACACGCAGAGTGGATGAGCTGCTCGGGCTGGCGTGGAAGATTCGCCGCTTCCGCGCGGAGTTGCTGGTCTATCTAATGCCGCCCAGGCCGATGAAAAATATTCACCGCGATCAGCTGTTTTTCCGCCTGGCGGGGGTGCGCCGCATCGTCGGCCTGCCCGGCGAGAAAGAGTTCAAGCACAGCTTCGACGCGGCAACCGGGCTCTATGAGTCAGAAGCTTTTCGGCTGGCCAGGACGATGGCGCCGCTCGGCGACGCCCATGCCGAAGACATGGCCAACTGGGACCCGCGCCTGACCGCTGCCGAGCGGAACACGGCGATGTATGCTCTCACGCGAGTTCATGGCCGCCGTTTGATTGCCTGCGCGCCTGGCACCAGGATGCAGGCCAATGATTGGGAGCGGGAGAACTGGCGCGCGTTGCTCGGCCGCCTCTCAGCGAAGTATCCGGCGCATGTGCTGGTGATGGCCGGCGGCAAGGAAGATGCCGCAACGTGCGACTACGTTGCCGAGGCCTGGGCCGGAGACAAACTGAACCTGGCTGGAATCCTGAGCCCGCGGGAGTCGGTCGCCGTCTTCGCGCACGCGGACATTTTCATGGGGCCGGATTCCGGGCCCAAGCACCTGGCAGCCTGCATGGGAGTTCCCTGCGTCTGCGTCTTTTCCGCGCGCGATTTGCCCGGAGTGTGGTTTCCACCGGGCGATAGGAATCAGATCATCTATCACCAGCCGGAATGTTCCGGCTGCGGTTTGGAAACCTGCACCGTGATGGAAAAGAAATGCATTCGCTCGGTGAGCGTGGACGAGGTGGAGCAGGCCGTCGATCGCGTGCTGCGCGGTGTTTAGCGGAGTAGATGCGGCGGCCGAACGCCGCGCTGGTTCGACACGACGGTCACACGCCGGCCGGCCCGGTTCAGACGGGCAATCGGCTCGGGAGGGCGGAGCAGCAAATAGAATGGAACCGCGCCCGTGATCCCCCCTCCCATGGTCGGCCAGCGGGAGCGTGCCCGCGTGCTGGCTGCCATGGCTGAGCTCGACGCTCCGCTGATCTTTTGCGAGCCCGCACCGCTCGAGTTCATTGTCCCCACGCGGCCGGAAGTCCTGGTTGAGGGCGGCGGCTGCCAAGGAGAAACGGTGGCGGGCGCTGAGCAGGCCGAGTCGCGGGGCGGACCGGGGAAGATTGTGCCCATTGTCGATGGCGATTCGACCAGGCGGCTGATTGAGAGCGGCGCTGGCAGCTAGAAAGCCTTAGGAGCCAATCAGTGCCCCGCCGGATACAATACTTGGATGAGGTTTTGCTCCCAGCCCCTGCAGGTTGAATTGAGGGCACCCGTTCGCGAGGCGGGCCTGCGGGCATGAAAAATCTGCTGCGCCTCCTGCGATTCGGGTTTCCCTACTCGCTCGAGTGGCTACCGGGTGTAATCCTGCTGGCTTTGGTGGGTCTGCTGGATAACTTCCGAACCCTGCTGTTCGTTCCCATCTTTGACGACGTTCTGCATACCGGCCCGGCCGCCATCTCCGTTTCTCCTGCAGCCAGCGTGAACGCGCCCTGGTACATTGACCTGAAGCAGGTTCTGGTGGCCCATTTGCACCTCGACAACGCCTGGGGAGTGGTGGCCTTCGCCCTGGTGGCTTCGACGCTCGTCAAGGGGCTGTGCGATTATCTGGGAACTTACCTGGTCAACTATGCAGGCTTCGGTCTCATCACCGACCTGCGCAACCAACTCTACGAATCCACGCTGTGCCGATCCTCCAGCTTCTTTCACAAGCATCCGACCGGCACCATTCTCTCCACGCTGATCAACGACGTGGACCGCGTGCAGAACGCCGTGGCGTCAGTGATCGGCGAGTTCCTCCAGCAGTTGTTCACCTTTCTGGGCGGCCTAGCGGTAGTCATCTACCTGGGCGGCAACCTTAGTTGGGCGCTCCTTCTGTTCATCCCCGTCGTCGTCGCCTCGGCGCGCAAGATCGGCAGGGCAGTGCGCACGCGCACGCGCAGCGGGCAGGACAAGCTGGCCGAGATTCAGAACATCCTGCATGAAACCGTGACCGGCAACCGCATCGTCAAAGCCTTCAACACAGAGCTGTGGGAGATACTCCGCTTCAAGAAAGCTGCGGGGCGGCTGTTCCGCGCCAATCTGCGCAGCGTGCGCATTCAATCCATTAGTTCGCCGCTGATGGACACCATCGGCGCGGTGGCTATCGCGCTGCTGCTGTGGATCGGCCGCAACCAGATCAAGGGCGGCCACATGACTATCGGCATCTTCGGCGCGTTTATCATTGCGCTGTTCAAGCTCTACGATCCGGTGCGCAAGTTCGCCTATTTCTACAACAGTTTTCAGCAGGCCATTGGCGCATCTTCGTCCATCTTCGCCTTCCTGGACTCCGAAGACGATGTGAAGGAGAGTGCGCACGCGGCGAGCATGGATCGCTTTCACGAGTCGGTGAGCTTCGAGGATGTGGGCTTCTCCTATTCCACCGCCGAAGGCGAGAACCAGATTCTCCACAACGTGGACCTGGAGGTGCGCGCGGGCGAGGTGCTGGCGCTGGTGGGACCGAGCGGCGCGGGTAAGTCGACGCTCGTCAACCTGATTCCGCGTTTCTTCGACGCGACCTCCGGCTCCATTCTTATCGATGGCCACGACCTGCGCAGCCTGACGCTGGGCTCGCTGCGCAGTCAGGTGGCGCAGGTGGCCCAGGAGACCATCCTGTTCAACGACACGGTGCGCAACAATATTGCCTACGGGCATCCGGAGGTGAGCAGCGACGTGGTCGTGGAGGCGGCCAAGAACGCTCTGGCGCACGATTTCATTGTTCGCATGCCCCAGGGCTATGACACGGTGGTGGGTGAAAAGGGATTTCGTCTCTCCGGTGGCGAGCGCCAGCGCATAGCCATCGCCCGCGCCATCCTCAAGAACGCGCCCATCCTCATTCTCGATGAAGCCACCTCTGCTCTCGACGCGGAAAGCGAATCGCTCGTGCAAGCTGCTCTGGCCAATCTCATGCAAGGCCGCACGGTGCTGGTGATTGCGCATCGGCTCTCCACCATCCGCCGGGCCCATCGCATCGCCGTGCTCGAAGACGGCCGCATCACCGCCGTCGGTTCGCATGAAGAACTGCTGCTTTCATCGCCCACTTATCAGCGTTTGTACCACCTTCAATTCAGAGACATGCCCGAGCCGCAGGCACTTGCCCCACTGCTGGAAATCACATCCGCGCTCGCCCCAGCCCTGGCCAATGGAAGTAAGGAGTAGCACCAGATGCCGATTTACTCGATGACCGGGTTTGCCCGCGTTCAGGTCACCGTGAACGACCAGCTCAGATATACGCTGAGCCTGAAAAGCGTCAATCATCGCTTCCTTGACGTGCAATTGCGCATCCCCAACGGCCTCGACGCGCTGGAGATGGATCTGCGCAAGGCCCTCAAAGACTCACTCGTCCGCGGCCACGTTGATCTCATCGTTTCCGTCGATCGCACCGCGCAGCAGAAGGCCGGCTACAACCGCGAACTGGTCGCCGGTTACGTGGCCGCGTTCACCTCTGCCCGCGATGAGTTCGGCCTCGCCGGCGACGTTGACCTCAACGCAATTCTCCGCCTGCCCGGCGCGCTGCAGAGCGACTCTCGCGCCGAGGAGGAGCTTGCCCTGCTCGAGGCAAGCGTCCGTCATCAAATCGGCCCGCTGCTCGACGAGTTGAAGATCATGCGCGCCCGTGAAGGCCAAGCCCTGGGGGAGATTCTCAACACCACGCTCGACCGCCTCAGCGAAGCCACCAACGGCGCCGCCGAACTCGGCCCCGAAATCGAGCAGCGTTTCCAGGACCGGCTTCAGCAGCGTCTGCTCGCAGCCACCGGCCCGGAGTTCAATCGCCAGCGGCTGCTTGAAGAAGTTGCCGTCATCGTGGAGCGCAGTGATGTATCTGAAGAACTGGCACGCATGCACACCCACATTGGCCACTTCCGCCAGTTGCTTGCCGCCGGCGGCGAAGTCGGCAAGAAGCTCGACTTCCTGCTCCAGGAGATGAACCGCGAAGCCAACACCATGCTCTCCAAGACGGGCGGCGTCGGCGGCAAGGGGACGCGCATGACCGAACTGGGACTTGCCATGAAAGCCGAAATCGAGAAGTCCCGCGAACAGATTCAAAACCTTGAATAGGGCAATTCGACGAAAGGAATCCAGGTACCGATCGGTAAACCGGGTTTGAACGTGTTGAAAAGGCACGGCTTTAGCCGTGGCGCATTCAAATCTCATCCATGTTGGGCTTTAGCCCCTGGGGGGATTTAGACTCCACCAACCCATTCAGAGGTTTTCAGAAGGAATAGCGAACTGTGGCAGGAATTCTTTTTATCATTTCGGCGCCCTCAGGCTCGGGCAAGAGCACCCTGGTAAGCGAACTGCGCAAGCAGGTCAGCGGCGTGGACTTCGCCATCTCCTGGACCACGCGTGCTCCGCGCGGTTCGGAAGAAAATGGACGCGAGTATAACTTCACCTCGCGCGAGGAGTTTCTCGGCATGCTGGAGGAGGGAGTTTTTCTCGAACACGCTGAGGTGTTCGGCAACTTCTACGGTACGGCGCGCCAATCCCTGGATGAAGCGCGCGCCGCGGGCCATGACCTGCTCTTGGATATCGACGTGCAGGGCGGAGCGCAGGTGCGCGCCAAAATGCCGGAGACGGTGAGCATTTTTGTTTTGCCGCCCAACCCCAAGGTTTTGCGCACCCGGCTGCGCAATCGCAGCCGCGCCGAAGGCGTAGTGAACGAAGCGGAGCTCTATCGCCGGCTCTCGGAAGCGAGCAAGGAGATTGAGAATTATCGCGAGTACGGTTATATTCTGGTCAACGACATTCTTGACCGGGCGGTTGCGCAGCTGGAGGCTATTGTGCTGGCCGAGCGCTTCTATCGCAATGGCGAAACCATCGCGTACCGTTCGCGCAGGGTGTTGGAAGTGGCCGCGGCCTGCCTGCAGATGAACTCGCAGGAACGGCTGAAACCGGTACTGGAAGCCTTTGGCATTCTTGGGTCCAACGGCGGCCAGCAGCAACTCGATTTTGGGGATGACTCCAAGGACGAGGACGATGAACCGAAGGACGATTTTAGAGGGGGAGGACAAGGAATACTATGACCGTTGAGACTCAGTTCGACTCGAACTACCGCAAGGTTCTAGTGGCCGCGCGCCGGGCCCGTCAGTTGCAGAGCGGTTCACGCGCTCTGGTCGCCAGTCATTCCAACAAGGTTTGCCGCATCGCCCAGGACGAAATCGATGCCGGCAAGATCGCCTACGTGAAGACTGCCACCGAGCTGCACAAGCCGCTGGTGGAGGGGCCGGCGATTCCCATTCTGGTCAGTTAGTCTTCCCCCACGCCAACGGCTCGAAACCGGCTACAATCGAGCCATGAGAGTTACGGTCGGCGTCTGCGGTGGAATCGCCGCTTACAAGGCGGCGGAACTAGTGCGCGCCCTGCAGCGCCGGGCGCTTGAAGTCCATGTTGTGATGACCGTCGCGGCGGGCAAGTTTATCCAGCCGCTCACGTTTGCCTCGCTCACCGGCCACAAAGTCGTTACGGGCATGTGGGACGATGGAGGCACCGATTCCGACGCCGCACCCGCTGAACAGAACGGCATTGAGCACATTGGCGAGGCGCAATGGTCCGACGCCTTGGTGGTGGCGCCCGCAACTGCCAACATTCTGGCAAAATTTGCGCACGGCATTGCCGACGATTTTCTTACCACGATGTATCTGGCCACGCGTGCGCCGGTCCTGGTGGCTCCGGCCATGAACGTGAACATGTGGGAGCATCCGGCGACGCAGGCAAACATTGAAATCCTGCGCCAGCGCGGGGTACGCGTGGTAGATCCCGGCAGCGGATCGCTGGCTTGCGGCATGGTAGGCGCGGGCCGCATGGCCGAGCCGGAGGCAATTGCCGATACGGTTCTGAGCGCGCTGGACCGCCGCCACGACCTGGCCGGCGAAGTGGTGCTGGTGACGGCCGGCGGCACGCGTGAGGCGCTGGATCCGGTGCGCTTCATCGGCAACCGGTCGAGCGGGAAGATGGGCTACGCCCTGGCCGATGCGGCCCAGAGTCGCGGCGCCAAAGTGATCCTGATCAGCGGACCATCGGCGCTGCATCCACCCCCCCGTTGCGAACTGGTCAAGGTGACCACTGCCGACCAGATGCGGCAGGCAGTACTCGATCGCATGAGCGAGGCTACGCTGGTGATCAAAGCCGCCGCCGTGGCCGATTACCGGCCGGTAGTGGTCTCCGACCAGAAGCTGAAACGCACCGGACCGTTGACGCTCGAACTGGCGCCGACCGAGGACATTCTTGCCGAAGTGGTGCGCCGGCGCAGGCCCGGGCAGTTGATTGTGGGTTTTGCCGCGGAGACCGAGAACCGGATGGAAAACGGTCGCGCCAAACTGCTGCGCAAAGGCGCCGATGCGATCGTCGTCAATGCCGTGAATGCCGGGGGGGTGGGAATTGAAGCGGACAACAATGCGGCGAGCTTTCTGACCTTGAGCACGTCCATCGAACTTCCGGAGATGCCCAAGCGCAACCTGGCCGACCGTATTCTCGACGAGATCATCACGCTGCGCCGTCCGCTCTCCCGGGTTGAGGAACTCGATGAACACGGGTTCCAACAGGCGCGCCAGGACCAAGTTCTGCAGCAGGCCGCGCAACCTTCGGCTCGGCGCCGCCAGTTAATCGTGGAGTAGCAAAGTTGGCGCACGCTTTCGATCCCGCAACCCAGGAAGCCCTGCTGGCCCGCGTTCGCTTTTATCGCGACCTGGGCCTGACGGAGTTTTATCGCCGGCCAGTTGATCCCCAACTGCTTGCCCAGTTCGAAGTCCAGTCCCTCCCGGCGCAGCCACTTGTCACGGTTCAGCCCGAAGCTGCTGGCGTCCCGAGTCCCGCCGCTGAGACCCGGGAGCACCCTTCCCGTATCCAATCAACCCAGGAGGACGATTCCATTCCGCCTCGCAAGCCGATTTTTGCGCCGCCAGACCTGGCGTCCGTCGTTCCGGCGGCTGAACGCGCCGCTTTTCTCAACCTGATCCGTGAAGACATTGGCGACTGCACGCGTTGCGCACTCCACAAGGGCCGCAACAAAATCGTCTTTGGCGATGGCTCGCCCAACGCCCGCCTCATGTTTGTGGGCGAAGGGCCGGGAGCGGACGAGGATGCGCAGGGCATTCCGTTTGTCGGCAAGGCGGGACAGCTGCTGAACAACATGATCGCCGCCATGGGACTGAAGCGCGACGAGGTGTACATCGCCAACGTGGTCAAGTGCCGGCCGCCCGGCAACCGCACACCGGAGCCCGACGAAGCCAATACCTGCTCGCCGTTTCTGTTCCGCCAGATCGATGTGGTTCGACCGCAGGTTCTGGTGGCCTTGGGCGCAACGGCAGCGACGTATCTGTTTGGCGCGCGTCAGCCCTTGGCCGGACTGCGCGGGCGTGTGCATGCGTTCCGCGGCGCGCAGCTGATCGTGACCTATCACCCGGCCTATTTACTGCGCGATCCGCGTCAGAAAAAGGAAGCCTGGGCCGATTTGCAAATTGCCATGCGGGAGTTGGGGTTGAAGTTAGCGCCGAAATAATGAATGGTGCGATTCTCGTTGGAAGTCGCGATGGCCGGCAGCCGTTGGCCCAATTGCAGCCTCGATGCTTACCCGTCTTCATGCGGATCCGATCGGCGCGGCCTCGATCGAGGGAGTGCTCGGTTTGACTGTGACCAAGAAGCTGGACGGCACAGAAAACCAGCCGGGCTTAGATTCGGCTCAGGCCTGGTCCTTCCAAAGATAAACGCCGCCCAGCAGCCCGCTTTCGTTGGAGACGATCTCTATGTTTTTGGGGGGCAGGAATTCGATTTTTTTGGTGTTGCCGCCGCCGAGGTAGAGATGATCCCAGTTGAACAGGGCTTCGGTGGTTTTGATGGCTTCCTGGAGGAGCTTGTTCCACTCCTTCTTGCCGAACTTGTCCAGGCCGCGGCGACCGAGATAGTCCTCATAGGTCATGCCCCTCTTGCGCCAGATGTGGTGGCCGATTTCGAGGCCCGGGCAGAGGTGGCCATTGGTGAAGAGGGCTCCGCCCAGTCCCGTGCCCAGGGTGAGCACCAGTTCAACGCCTTGGCCCTTGATGGCTCCATAGCCGGCAACGTCGGCGTCGTTGCCCACGCGGACGGGCTTCTTCCAGCGCTTTTCAAGCTCCGCCTGAAGCGGGAATCCGGCCCAGCTGGGATGCAGATTGAAAGCGCCCAGCGTGACGCCGTGCTTGACGACACCGGGGAATCCGGCCGACACGCGATCGAAGTGCGCGATCATTTTGCGCAACTCGTCGAGGCCCTTCAGCACCGCGGCTGGGGTCGGCACCTCAGGGGTAAGGACGCGCTGGCGTTCGCTCACCGGGCGGCCTTTGACATCGAGCAGCATCGCCTTCAGTCCCGAGCCGCCAATGTCAATCGTCATGGTGATGGGGTGAGACGATGCGGTGATGGGTACAACAGGCGGAATGGGGGCGGTTTCGGCTTTATGAGTCATCAGCAATGAATTGTAATTTGTGAGGCCGGGTTTGCAAGTTACAGCAAATCGATTCTTCCCGGCCGGTTCCTGCCGGATGCCCCATCCCCTAAACTGAGTATTGTCTCCTCATGGCTGAATGCTGCGAAGTCGCGCTGCCTGTTCCGCTGGATCGAGTGTTCACCTATGCGGTGCCAGACGGCCAGCATCCGCAGCGGGGAGCGCGCGTGGTGGCGCCGTTCCGGAATGAAAGGCTGATTGGGGTGGTGACGGCGGTGGGCGTACCGACGCCGCCGGATTTTGAAGTGCGCTTCCTGGATGCGGTCCTCGACCTAGAGCCGCTGCTGAGTGAGCAACTGCTGACCCTGGCGGAGTGGATGGCGCAGTATTACCTGGCACCGCTGGGCGAGGTGCTGCGGGGGATGCTGCCGCTGATGGCCGAGGTGCAACGGACGGTTTTCTATCGCATCACCGACCTCGGGCGCGATCGGCTGGCGGAGAGCCTGGAGGGGCTCGACTCCCATGGTTCCAGGGCGACCGGCGCGGCACCTGGCTTGCACGCTGAGACGAAGGCGGGGTCCAGGCGGCGCGGGAAACAGTCGCCCGAGGACCAGGATCAGGAGCATCGCGTACTGGCGCGGTTGGCGGACGGTGAGCCGGTGAAGGTGTCCGCGCTGCGCAAGGCGACCGGTGCCACGCTGCCTTTGCTGGCAGCACTGATGCGCAAGAAATGGATTGCGCGCGAGACCTCAGCCGTAGAACGGGATGCGCGCCGAACGGAGCGGTTTGCGGTGCTGATTCCCGAGACGCGGCTGCCGGTGTTGACCGCCAAGCAGCAGGCGATTCTGGCCGAGCTGGCCGCTTCTGGAGGAGAGTTGCGGCTGGCCGAGCTGCGCGCGCGGGATCTGCCTGCCTCGACGCTCGAGACGCTGGTGCGGCGGCAACTGGTGCGCATTGAGGAGCGGCCGGCAGCTTTTCGCTTGGGGGGCTTGCTGCCGCCTTCTGCGCCGTTTCTGCTCAACGAGCCGCAGATGGAGGCGCTGGCATCGATTGCTTCGGTGCTGGGAGCGTTCCATCCGTTCCTGCTGCATGGGGTGACGGGCTCGGGAAAGACGGCTGTGTATCTGGCTGCCATGCAGCGGGCGCTCGATCGCGGGCTGGCGTCGATCCTGCTGGTGCCGGAGATTGGGTTGACGCCGCAGACAGCTGGATTGCTGGACCAGGCATTCGGGCAGAGGGTGGCACTGCTGCACTCGGCACTAACGCCGGAAGAGCGCAGCGAGCAGTGGCGGCGCATTCGCAGTGGGGATGCGCCGATCGTGGTGGGCACGCGCTCGGCGATCTTTGCGCCGGCGCCGAATCTGGGGCTCATCCTGGTCGACGAAGAGCACGACCAGAGCTACAAACAGGAGGAGACGCCGCGCTACAACGCACGCGATGTGGCGGTGATGCGGGCTAAGCTCGCCGGCGCGGTGGTGGTGGTGGGCTCGGCGACGCCCTCGCTGGAGACCTGGCAGAACTCGGTGCAAGGCAAGTACACGCGCATCGAGATTCGCGATCGGGTGATGAATCGCCCGCTCCCTGAAGTTGAACTGATCGACATGCGCAGGGAGTTTCAGCAGACCGGGCAGGATCAGCTTTTTTCGCGCGCGCTGGTCGAGCAGACAAGCCAGGCGCTCGAGCGCGGCGAGCAGGCATTGATTTTGCTGAACCGGCGCGGTTACTCGTTCGCGGTGATCTGCCGGGCGTGCGGAGAAAAACTCGAGTGCGAGAACTGCGCCATCTCGCTGACCCATCACAAGCCTCCGGCCGAGGATGCGGGCCCGGCGCGGGAAGGCCAGCGCCTGGAGTGCCACTACTGCGGCTATCGCCGAGTGGTTCCGGCACGCTGCCCAAAGTGCGACAGCGAACATCTCTATTACCTCGGCGCCGGCTCCGAGCAGGGCGAAGAGCGGCTGGGCGAAATCTTTCCCGCGGCGCGCATCGGGCGCATGGATCGAGACACGGTGCGCGGCCGGCACGATCTGGAGCGGTTGCTGGCGCGGTTGCATTCCGGGGAGATCAATTTGCTCGTCGGCACGCAGATGATCGCCAAAGGACACGACATCCACGGCGTCACGCTGGTGGGCGTGGTGGGCTGCGATCACTCGCTTTCAATGCCTGACTTCCGCGCCGCCGAGCGGGTTTTCCAGTTGATGACGCAGGTTTCAGGGCGCGCCGGGCGCGGCGATTTGCCGGGACGCGTGGTGGTGCAGACGTACTACCCGGATCACTACGCGATTCTGGCGGCGAGCAAGCACGACTACGTCAGCTTCGTTGATCGCGAGCTGAAGTATCGCCGCTGGATGCATTACCCCCCTTTCGGTGTGCTGGCCAACGTACTGGTGCAATCGCAGAAACTGGAGGAAGCGGTCGGCTGGTCGAGCGAGATCGGCAAGTGGTTTCAGAAGGCTGCTCCTGACGGGGTGCGGGTGTTGGGCCCGTGCACGGCACCGATTGCGCGGATCAAGGGCACATATCGGTTTCATCTGATTCTCAAGGCCGGCTCGCGCAAGGTGCTCAATGCGGCATTGCGCGCGATGCTGACCCACGCCGATGCGGCCGGCGTGCCGAGGCGCAACCTGGTCGTCGATGTGGATGCATTGCGGCTGATGTGAACCCCTCGCTCCAGAGCGCAAATGGAAGATCGGCTGCGCTGATGAGGCTGGTGTGGATTGATGCCGGCGACCCTGTTCCGAGAGGACGCAGCGAGGGTTCACGCGACCCGGTTCCGTTGTGCCCCCTTGAGCGGGGCAGAGACGGCTGGGCAGGTGGCGACTTTGGTTCAGCAGATGGTCCCCACGGTGACTATCGTTCTCCGGGCCGAACTGCTTGGCAGCCTGGGTTATGCGGTTTGCGTGGGTCCAGTGGTGGTGCGATCGAGGCGAACAGATGCCCTTCCTGATCCTGCACTTCGGCAGCGTGGTTCGCATTCGCGCGTCGGTTGCGGCAAGCGGCGTGATTCTAGCGCCGCCGGCGACCTCTCGCACCCCCCTACCGGAGCAGCGTCCGGAGCAGGAGGGCAAGCTTGCCTATCGGCTGAATCGGGAGTTGCGGGAACCTTCGATCGCTATGGCACGATGACCGGGGCGGAAGCAAAGAGAGGCCTGGGTTCCATACGGCGCAAGCGGCAGCTGGCCGAGCGCAGGTGCTTACCGGGTTGCGTGGAAGGGGTCGAGTTGGAAGAAGTGCATGAGGGAGTTGTCATGGAAGGGGGTGGGCGTGAAGGCGGCGAAGAAGATGGCCAGTCCGATCACGGCCAGGGCAATGCGCCGGCGGCTCAGTTCTGGCGCAATCGAGACTTTGGGGTGACGCATGGCGGGAATCAACAGGAAGATGCCCCAGAGCAGCCAGCCAACCCAGTAGAGCGTGCCCAACAGGAAGAGCGCAAAGGGCAGCAGGTTGGTGAACCACTTGTGGGCATCGGGCGAGACCGCGTAAAGGATGTGTCCGCCGTCGAGCTGGCCACCGGGGATCAGGTTGAGTGAGGTGATGAAGAGGCCAATCCAGCCGGCGACCAGTACCGGATGGGGAACGATGGAGTCGAACGAGGGCGTGGCCGGGTCCCAGTGGTGCAGCAAGGCATGGAGCAGGCGGATGGTGAGCGGTTCGCCGCCGAAGCGGATCAGAGCAACCGGGGCGTTGGGCGCCGCCGGGTGGCTGAGGGCAAACCCTACCGCTATGGCCGCCGCCGAAGCCAGATAGCCGGCCAGCGGTCCGTAGATGCCGATGTCCATAAGCGCGTCACGGGTGGGGATGCGGTTGCGAATCTGGATGATGGCACCGGCAGTGCCGCTGAGGGTGGGCGCGGGCAATACCCAGGGCAGCGTGGCGCGAATGCGATGCCAGCGGCAGGCGAAGTAATGACCGAACTCGTGAATGAGCAGAATGCCCAGCAGCGCTGCGGAGAAGGTCCAGCCGGTTTTGAACATCTCCGGATGGCGGTATAGCCAGCTCCAAGGCCACAGATCGCTGTCGCGCACCACCGGTGGCATCCCGTGAACGAAGTTCTGCATGAACCGCGCACCGTTGGCCGTGGTGGTGAGAATGCTGGCCACAAGCAGCAGCAGGGGAAGGCCGTACTGGCGGAAAACGAAGCGTACCGGGACCCTGGCCGAAAGCTGCTGCGCAGGCCGAAGTACCGCGGCAGTTCGGGATGGCTGAAGTCCGGGTTGCTCTTGGCCGGCCACGCTCATCTGCGCAGCTCATGAGGATGCGGCGTAACCCTTGGCATGTTCAGCTGCTTTGTGCCGTCCCGGTTTCCAGCGAATGCAGTTCCTTGCCGGGCTTGAAGCGGACGGCTTTGCCGGGGGTGATGCTGACTTCCGTGCCGGTGCGGGGGTTACGGCCGATGCCGGTTTTGCGGGCGCGGACGCTGAAGACGCCAAACCCGCGCAGTTCGATGCGCTCGCCGGCTTCCAGGGCCTGCTTCAGGCCTTCGAAAACCGTGTCCACTGCCGCCTCTGCCTTGGTGCGCGGCAGGCCTGTGCGCTCGATTACATGATGCACGATGTCCTGTTTAATCAAAGGGGTAACCTCGCTGGGGCGACTTGATTGACTCTACTACGGCTACGCTGCTGATGCTACAGGTTTCCGGGCGTTTAGGGAATAAGGGAAAAGGGATTTTCGAGTTTTTCTCGGCAGAAAAGCTTTATTTTCTCTTTGCACCTGTTCGACCCCAGGGAATTGGCAATCCTCCCCTTCCCAAAAGGAAGGAGATTCCTACCGGACTCAGAGAGTCCCTCGGCGGGTTCCTGCTGCTGGCCCCATTCGAGCCCGGCTCACTGCACAAGCGATCGGGGCCTCAGCGGCCCTTGGGCACTCGACCAACTTGGTATTCCAAGGCAAGAAATCGGGTGATCGTTCCTGCAGAGAAAATATAAAACAGTGCATCCGCTCTCTACGTCAGGGCCATGAAAGGACGGGGCTTTCCGAGGATAACCGGTAAGGCCGGCGAATTCCACAGGGAACCGGCTTCACTTGGGAAAACGGTTCGGTAAGATCATTATGAAAAGTTCGCGCCGCCCCCGCGTTTTGGCCGGACCGGAAAAATTCGTACGACTCAGGGAGTGGTATGGCGATTCAGAGCGACCGTTGGATCCGGGAACAGGCCCTCAAGCACCGGATGATTGAACCATTCAGCGAAAAGCAGGTACGAGAAGGCGTGATCTCCTATGGCCTGTCTTCCTACGGCTACGACCTGCGAGTTTCCGACGAGTTCAAGATCTTCACCAATGTGAACAGCGCAATCATTGATCCCAAGGCCTTCGACGAACGCTCGTTTGTGTCCGTGCAGGCTGGCTCGGTCATTGTGCCGCCGAATTCGTTTGCATTGGCCCGATCGATCGAATACTTCCGTATCCCCCGGGATGTACTGACGATCTGCGTTGGCAAGTCGACCTATGCGCGTTGCGGAATCATTGTGAACGTGACGCCATTCGAGCCGGAGTGGGAGGGATTCGTAACCCTCGAAATCTCGAACACCACGCCGCTACCGGCCAAGATTTATGCCAACGAAGGGCTGTGCCAGATTCTGTTTTTCCGCGGCGATGAACCCTGTGAGGTCAGCTATGCGGATCGCAAGGGCAAATACCAGAACCAGCAGGGAATTGTGCTGCCCAAGCTTTAAAGTCGCAACGCGACCAACCGACCAGGCCTGGCTGTGGTTCAACGAACTGAGGAGACCCGTGAGCCGACGCGGGTGCCGCTCTGCCGGATGGACTCAGGGGTGCTGGCTTGAAACTGGGGAGCGAAGCCGCGGTCGATCCCTGAGCCCGGGCCGAAACAGAAACGGCCGAGTTCTGGGAGACTCCTCTTCGTCTCCTTTGCCTTTCGCACGCGCCCGAAACTCAATTCCCACAGGGCTAAGTCCGCTTCCCCTGGGCCGTCCAAACCTCGATATCCAAACCTGCATCTAAGGAAGTAAAGTGGCAGACACCTAGTTGCGGTCTTTTGTCTCGGGTGAGGAATGCACCCAGCACCATCGCCGTCGAAGGCGCATTCCGGTCCGGGTATTGCAGGCCGTTGCGGGCCGAATCTGTGCTTCCGGACGTGCTTCACGTTCATCAACCAACCTTCCGCGCCGGCGACGGGATGCGGAGTGGAAAGGATATAAAGATATGAAGAAGATCACCGCTTTGCTGGCTCTATGTTTCGTAGTGACATGCGCTGTCTCGGCAGCTTCTACGCGGGAGGACCTGCAGGCGCGCGTCGATGCGGCCAAGCTGGTGCTGGACCAGATCATAGCCGCGCAGGACCGGACCATTCCCTTGAATATTCTGCAACAGGCCACGTGCGTGGGGGTGGTCCCCGGGCTCATCAAGGGGGCCTTTGTCTTTGGCGCGCAGTATGGCCAGGGCGTTGTGACCTGCCGCACCGGGCATGGCTGGAGCGCGCCGGTTTTTATCCGCATGGCGGGCGGATCGTTTGGCTTCCAGATCGGCGGCCAGTCGACGGATCTGGTCCTGGTGGCGGTCAACGATCGCGGATTCCAGGATCTGCTGAAGAACAAATTCAAGATCGGCGGAGACGCCTCGGCCGCGGCCGGGCCGGTGGGACGGAATGGAACGGCGGCGACGGACTGGAAGATGAACGCAGAACTGCTGAGTTACTCGCGCAACAAGGGATTGTTCGCCGGCATCGACCTGGACGGCACGAGCGTAAGCCAGAACTCCGAGGACACGGAGCTTTATTATGGCCAGCCGCATCCGTTTGACACCATCCTGAAGGGCAACGTAGATGTTCCTCCGGGTGCGGTCGCGTTTGTACGGGATGTAGCGCAGAATTTTGTGCGTGCCAAGAACCAGTAGCTTACCGGCTGTCGGCGATTGGAATGGCGGGCGGCCCGATCGGGCCGCCCGCGCTGTTTGCTGTGGGGGAGTTTTGGGGCTGCGAGGCGTGTCCGGAGCAGCTAAACTGGAGCTTGTCTCTCATCGCACAGGAAAACTCCATGCGCGAAACCCTGGAGTACTGGCTGGTAGTGATCGTGGCGCGCGCCTTGGGGGTTATGCCACGGGGGCTGGCCCGTCTGATCGCCGGGTTTCTGGCCGTTGTTGTGTACGGGGCGCTGGGGCGGTTGCGGCGCGTGGGCGTGCGCAATCTGGGCCTGGCGCTTCCGGAACTCTCAGCGAAAGCCAGAAGAGACATTCTCCGGGGGACATATCGCAGCCTAGCCTGGCAACTGGTCGAGTTCTGCCGCATGGCCGGCTACACGGCCCAGAATTCGCGCGCCGATCTGCGGACCGAAGGACTGGAGCATTATCTTTCTGCGCGGCGGCGGGGCAAAGGGGTGTTGGTGGTGACCGGGCACCTGGGCGCCTGGGAATTGTCCAGCTTCTATCACTCGCTGATGGGCTACCCGATGGGGATGGTGATTCGGCGGCTCGACAATCGCAGGCTCGACGACTATGTGAACGGCATCCGCTGCATGCACGGCAACCGCGTGCTGCATAAGGACGACTTCGCACGCGGATTGCTGACGGCGATGCGCGACGGGGAGACGGTGGGCATTCTGATGGACACCAACATGCGGCCGCCGCAGGGCGAGTTTGTGGAGTTCTTCGGGCGCCAGGCCTGCACGGCTTCCGGGCTTGCGCGCGTAGCCCTGAAGACCGGCGCGGCGGTGTTGCCTGGCTTCATGGTGTGGGAAAAGGCGGAGCAGAAGTATGTGCTGCACTTTGGGCCGGAACTCGAGTTTACCCAGACCGGCGATGCGGAAGCGGACGCGCGGACGGCGACGCAGGTTTGCGCCGCGGTCACGGAAGAATGGATTCGGCGCTATGCTGACCAGTGGTTGTGGATACACAGGCGATGGAAGACACGGCCGGCGGGGGAGCCGGGACTGTATTGAAAGGGTGCGCATGCTGACGGTGGGCGAACTGGTGGAACAGCTGGGCGGCAAACTCGTTCAAGGTTCGCCGCGACTTGAGATTGGGCGTGTGAGCGAGTGCGCGCAGGCCAAACCCGACAGCCTGGTCTTTGCCGACAGTCGAGCGTCGCTCGGTGAGGCCGAACAAAGCAGTGCCGGAGCCGTGGTTCTCGATCCGAAGGCGGTCGCGGTTTTTCCCGAAGGCCAGGCGGTGATTCGATCCGAACAGCCGCGCTTGTGGTTTGCGCGCGCGGCCAAGCTTCTCAAACCCGCACCCTCTGCCGAGGGCGTTCACCCCAGCGCAGTCGTGCCCGCATCCGCCGCCCTCGGTGAGGGGGTGTCGATCGGACCGATGGTTGTGTTGGGCGAGTACGTATCGATTGGCGCAGGATCGCACATCGGCGCGGGCGCGGTGATTGGCGACCGGGTGCGCCTTGGCGACCACTGCAGGATTTATCCGCGTGCGGTGATGTACGCGGGAACAACTGTTGGAAATGGCGTGATAGTGCATGCAGGCGCAGTCCTGGGAGCGGATGGGTTTGGCTACGTGCGCGACTCAACCAGCGGCGCTTATACCCAGTTTCCGCAGCAGGGGACCTTGGTGATCGAAGACGATGTGGAGATTGGCGCCAACTCGACGATTGACCGGGGCGCGCTGGCTGAGACGCGCATCCGGCGCGGTACGAAGATCGACAATCTGGTCCACATCGGCCACAACTGCGACATCGGCCAAGATGTGATCATCGTCTCCGGCACGGGCATCAGCGGCTCGAGCACGGTGGGCAACGGCGCCGTCCTGGCTGGCCAGGTGGGCATCGGTGACCACGCGCATATCGGCCCCGGCGTGATCCTGGGCGGGCAGGCAGGCGTGCTGAGCGGCAAGACGGTGACCAAGGAAGGACTGCGGCCGGGGACGGTGCTCTGGGGCACGCCGGCGCGGCCCCTGACGCAGGTGCTGCGGGAGATCGCGATTGTGGGGCGTCTGGCGAAACGTGCAGCAAAAGCTACGCCCAAAGATGCCGAAGAGTCCGGCCGCGGTGCCCGTGATCAGGTCTGAGATTCCGCTGCTCCATATTTTCCGCTCGAGCCGCCTAGAAGTCTTCATTGCCAGCGGCTCGGATTCAGTCGGGAATTTGCGCGACCGCCGCATGGAGCCCCAGTGTTCCGCGAGCAATCCTTAGTTTTGTTGGTATCTCGCACCATGCGATTTGGGTTATCCTGTCTTCCTCCATTGACAATTGCATTCGGTTCCAGCACGAGGCACGCGAACCTAGGGGAAACGGCAGCATGGCGATCATCGTGGTGGGCGGCAGCAATCGCGGGGTGGGCAAGACGAGGTTGGTCTGCGGCCTGCTTAGAGCGCTGCCAGAATATCGCTGGGCGGCCGTCAAAATCAGCTCTCATCTCCACACGCAGTCTGCTTCACCGGATGCGCGCAAGTTTGCCGAGGACGGGAGCTCGAGCCAACCAGAACATGGCCACCCGGGTTCCCCCCGGCAGGTGTTTGCGCCGAGGATCAACGAGCGGATCAGAAGCGGCGATCCCGTTGCGAACTCGACGCCCGGGCCGGCGCCTGATTTGATCTGGGAAGAGAGCGTGGCCGGCGAGGGAACCGACACTAAGCGTTATCTGGCCGCCGGAGCGGCGCGGGCGCTGCTGGTGACCGCGGTGGCCGGCGATCTTTCGAGCGCTCTGAACCGGCTTTGGCCGCAGTTTGGGCGGGGCAGCAATCTGATCTTTGAGTCCAACAGCGTGGCGCATCACCTGAGAGCCGATGCCTGCCTGCTGATTCACGCCGTTGCCGAGCGGGCGTTGCCCTTGCCGGAGCGGAAGCCGTCCTTCCTGGCTGCCTTGCGGCACGCGGATGCGCTGGTGGCGCACGCCAGGGCGGACAAGGTTATTCCGGATGGGTTATGTCTTGCCCGGCCCGATCAAGGGCCGGGGCAGAGGTTCCCTAGGCCGATCTTCCACCTTCGGGCGCTGGAGCAGATCTCTCCGGAGATGCTGGCCTGGCTTCGCCTTCGTTTGCCTTCCCCTCAACATTTCTGAGCAGAATCGCCAGGCCGCGGGCGCTCGCCATGCGCTGCTCGACGAGCAGGGCGTGGACCATGGAGAGAAACTCCGGGTGATGCTCGAAATGTTTGGAGGCAGCCTGAACGGTGTGAACCACGTGGGGCTCAGAAAAGGCTGCGCCGTGATAGCCGGCAACGCCGATAAGCAGGCCGCGCATGAGCGCGAACTGGGCCGTGAGCAGCGCAAATTCATGCGCCATGGCCGGCTGCACGCCGGTCTTCATGCCTTCGCGGCCGAAAGGGAACTGGCAGCGCAGCAGGGTATTGACGAGGAAGTTCTCCATGATGTGCGGGTGGCTCTGGACGAACGGAGCGTAGCAGCTGTCATGGGCCGCGATGTATTGCGCGGTGAGGCTTTCAAAGGTTGCGCCGGGGCCGTTGCCGATGCCGGCGGTAAAGGCCTTGACGCAGGCGACGAAACGCGGCGTGACGTTGGAGTGGTGAAGCATCATGCCGGCCAGGCGCAGCACGATGTCCAGTTGCGCGCCGCGGTCGAGGGGCAGCGTCTCCATGGCGGGACCGAGAGAGCCCGAGGCCAGGGAGGCTTCAAAGTCGAGCAGGAATGTCGGGACGACAAGGTTGAGCTCGCCGCTGGAGATCGCGTCCAGGCGCCTGCAGAGCACGCCGATCAGAAACATACGCTGCCAGAGCGGGTAAAGCCGGTTGCGCACCAGATTGAGCACAACGGCTCGGATGGGCCAGAAATTGTCTGGAAGGGCGGCAGAGGGTTCCTCGGCCGGCGGATCGGGAGTCGTGTTGGCCCCCTGCGCCGCCGGACCGCAACCTGGCGAGGCCGTGCTTGAAAAGCTGTCCGGGTTCGAGAACCCATCGGTCAACAGGTTGGGATCGAGCAGCACGAGCCGCGCGGCTTCAGGGCAGGAAAGCGTCAGAGACTTTTCCTTCCGGTCTCCGGCTGCATGAATGTATCGCGGGAACGTGGCGCAGGCGTGGGAGAGGAGATCTTCGCCGAGCTCGGACTGAATGCGGCAGAGGCGGTCCGGGGAAAGCATGGGGCACTGGTTGGCACTGTCCATGCGGATCACAGCGAAGATGGGCTTGCCCTTGGCGGCGGACGATTCGGCGCCCGCCGCCTCGGTCTTGCGCACCAGGCTGGCATTGATCAGCAGGCTCAAGGGGCTTTCAGGAAGGTTGCGGTATTTTCCCCATGCGGGCTCATCGATGGGCACACTCCAGCCGTGGCAGCAGGTGTCTTCGCAGTCGGAGCCTATGCAGCGGAACTTGTCGGCGTAGATGGGGTGAATTGCGGAATCGGCGGGGGTCAAATACAGCGCTCCTTCAATTGAAACCGACGCTCAAGGCTGCCAGTCAAATCACACCCTCAAGGCTGGCCTTTGCGGCAGAGCGGGCAAAGCGGAAATCGGCGGCGCACCTCGGGGCTCTTCCCTTGAGCCTGCTCAGCAAACCATCGAAGCCGGACCCTCCTGAAACCCTCTAAGCGGGGTATCCTTGCCCGGAAATCAGCATGGGAAAAGAGGCATGAATGCCGGCTGACTGGATGGTGCTCAAGGCTCTATCCCCCTAGGTCGGCAATGGTTTGAATCGTAACGGTTCGAGCGCGATACTCAAACGCTATGCCGGGAACTACTTTTCCGTCAAGAACGGCTCTGTTTTCAGAGAGCCGTCGCGCTGCTTGACCAGCATCTCGACTTTTCCTTCGGCGGCGTCCAGTTCCTTCTTGCAGGCCGAGGAGAGCCCGACGCCTTCTTCAAACAGCTTGAGCGATTCTTCCAGCGCCAAATCGCCCCGTTCCAACTGTTCGACGATGGTCTCAAGCTTGCGCAGGGATTCTTCAAACGATGCCATAGACTGCTCCGCAATATTGCCGGTCTTCAGGATACCTGATCGGCTTGTAGGCAGGGGCGGCGATGGATTCAAACCGGCGAGGGCGGCTGGCGGCACTCGATCTCGGCTGGCGATCAGGATGGCTGCGACCGGCAGGATGGTGAGCAGCACCAGCACGGAGTTGGCGATGATGCCTCGGATCCCTACGCTGCCCAGCGCCCGGAGGAGATCGGCGTCTGGGCTCACCATCGTTTCCTACTTCAGACCCTGCCAATCCTGCGCTAGAGTTCCCATCTGGTCAGCCGGCAGTACGCTGGCGATGACTTCGGCAGCGACTCCATAGCGGCCGAACGGAGCGCTGACCTGAACGCCCTGGACCAGCGGGCGGACGGCGGCGAGCATCTCCTGGGCGATCAGCACGCCTTCGCGTCGGGCGGCGTCGGGCGAGTCCGTCTGCGCCATACGCAGCATGATTTCTTCCGGCATCGACACGCGCAGGTCGTTTTTCATAAATTCGGCGTTGCGCAGGCTGGTGAGCGGCCAGATGCCGGCGATGACGGGGATGCGGAAGTCCTTGATGCGCTCGAGAAACCTCTCGAGCAGGCGCAGATCGAACACCGGCTGGGTAATGGCGTACTCGGCGCCCGCCTCGACCTTGTACTTGAAGCGGCGCAGCTCGTTTTCAATGTCGGGCACGCCGGGGTTGGCGGCGACGGCGATGGTGAAGTTGGTGCTGGCGCCGATCGAGTTGGCGCCGATATCCAAGCCGTAATTGAGCCGGTGCACGATGTTGACCAGACCGATGGCATCGACGTCAAACACTGCAGTCGCGTCAGGATAATTTCCCAGCTTGGGTGGATCGCCGGTCAGGCACAGGATGTTGTGCAGGCCGATCGATGAGGCGCCAAGCAGGTCCGACTGAATGGACAGAATGTTGCGGTCGCGGCAGGTGTAATGGAGAACGGTCTCAATCCCGATGTGCTGCTGGATTTGGATGCAGAGGCTTTGCGCGCCCATGCGGGCCGAAGCGCGCGGCGAATCGGGTACATTGATGGCGTGGACGCCGAGGCCGGCGAGCAGGCGCGCGCCTTCGATTTCCTTTACGCAGTCGACACCCTTGGGGGGAACGATTTCAACCAGGGTGACGAAGGCGCCTTGCTCGAGCAGCGATCCAATGCGCGAGCGATGTCCAAGCGGGGACGGCGGGGTCTCGGTGTTCAGTTCGGGGGCTGCTCCGGAGCCGGTGACGCGCGCCTGGGCATCGATGGCGCGCATGGCCGAGCGCATGGCGCGGATGTGGTTGGGCGTGGTGCCACAGCAGCCGCCGACAATTTGCGCCCCGGCCACGATGGCTTTGCGGGCAAAGCTGGCCATGTACTCCGGCGAGCAGAGATAGATGTTGCGGCCTTCCACGGCACGGGGCATTCCGGCATTGGGCATGGCGGCCAGGGGAACGGTGGTGGCCTTGCGCATAGATTCGATGGCGGTGAGCACGGTGGCCGGGCCGGTGGAGCAGTTGACGCCGACCGCTCCGGCTCCCCATTCGGTAAGGCGCGCGGCCGCCAGCTGGGGCGAGGAGCCGTCGAGACAATTGCTTTCGTCGTCCACGGTAACCATGACCAGTACGGGCAGATCGGGAGCCATTTCGCGAGCGGCGATCAAGGCTTCGCGCGCTTCATTCAACGCGGGCATGGTTTCGATGACCAACAGGTCCGCGCCGGCTCCGGCCAGAGCACTGATCTGCTCGGCAAAGGCGGCGCGGGCTTCGTCGAGGCCGGTCTTGCCCAACGGCTCAAGACGCACGCCCAGCGGACCGACGGAACCGGCCACCCAGGCCTCGCCTGCCTGCTTGTCTCTGAGGTGTTCGACGGCCTGGCGCGCCAGGCGCACACCAGCGGCGTTGATTTCGGCGACCTTTTCGGCCAGGCCATGTCGGGCGAGGCGAAACCGGTTGGCGCCAAAGGTGTTGGTTTCAAGAATATCTGCGCCCGATTGCAGGTACTCCTCGTGAATCGAGAGGATGAGCCCGGGGTCAGACAGGTTGAGTTCGTCATAGCAGCGGTTGATAAAGATGCCGCGACCGTAAAGCACAGTTCCCATGGCTCCGTCGGCGAGCAGCGGACGGCTGGCAAGAATTTCGGCGAATTCTGTCATTCTCCTGCAATGCTAAGCCAAGCGGCTCAGCCGCGCCATAGCACAGGGCCGCTTTGTTATACTTCGGGAGACATAACCAGGGTAGAAACCGGTTCCGGTCCATAGCGCGTTTCGACCTTGGAGCCTCGTCTTGCTCTGCCGGATCGATCGGCAATCGCCATCAGAACGTCACTGAGCGGCTCGTTCCGCGTACTTTGTTGAGGTAGGGGATTTTGAAGATTCGATTTCTTTGGTTGAGCGCCGTGGTGGCCCTCGCTGTTTCCGTTGGATTGGCCGGTTGTGGTGGCACTAGCTATTTTGCAGGTCGCAATCTACCTCCCAGCGGCTTGCTCTGGCGCGTCGTGGTCGCGATCCAGAACCCCAGCGCGACTTCCAAGGGCGCCCTGCAATTTATGGACGCCTTTTACGACATTCGCAGCGGAACGGGCGGTAAACCGGCATCCTATTCGATCTCCGGCTTCTCCGGCGCGCTGCCGTTGACCATCCAGAACATGCCGGAAGAGCAGCTGGGCGTTGTGTATGGATCGGGCGACGGCAGCCTGACATCGATCAGCTATGGCAAGGAATCGACCAGCGGGACGACCTCGGGATTGTCCGGGCTTTCTTCCAGTATCTTCATGACGCGCAATCAGACCTATGCGTTTGCCGCCAGCCAGAGCGCGCATTGGCTGACCGTGGTGGACCACGCCAGCAACGGCACCTACGCGCTGAGCCTGCCGGGCGTCTACAGGGTCAGCGTGAATCCGGGCGGCTCGATGGCGATGGCGTTTGTGCAGAACTCGAACTTCGCGTACTACCCGGTCAAGCTGAGTGCCGCGCAGACGACCAACTATTCCGGCGGGCCTGCGTCGTGGCCTAAGGCGGCCGTCGATTGCGAGCCGCTCAACGCCCCGATCTGGTGCCTGTTTCAGATGCAGAGCCCGGACGCGGTGGACGCGACCGGCACACATTATGGCGCACCGCTGGTATTCGACCGCCCGGTGAAGGCGGTCTTCTCGACCGACGGCGGAACGGCTTACGTGCTGAACTGCGGACCGGAGTGCGGGGGAATGGCGTCGTCGGTTACCTCGCTGCCGGTGGCTCCGATGATTTACCTGGTTGGCCAGGCGTCCGGTACGCTGCCCACAACTGCATCGCTGCCCAGCTCGACCGTTGCCACACCGGGCGGGGCCAGCAATGCGCTGGTTAGCTCTTCCACGATGTATGTGGTGGGGCAGCAGCCGCAGCAGATAGGCGGGGATACGCTGTTTGCCGGCAATTTGACGGTGATCAATCTTCTCAACAACACGGCTGGGAATGCGATTTCAATCAGCGACGGAGTGCCGCAAGGACCGAGCCGCCTGGTTCAGGCCGACGACAACACGCTGTGGATTGCGATGACCAAGTGCAATAACGGCGTGCGCGCGGCCACCGGCCAGCCGTTCGGCTGTCTGACCATGTTCAATACCTCGACCGGAACCGTGACCATGCTCGAGCCCTACCTGGGCGATGCGACCGGCATTGCGGCCGTTACGGGGCTGGGCAAGATCTACACCGCCGAGGGCGGCCAGGTGTATATCTACACCACCTCGGATGGTTCGGCCATCGACAATCAGTTCGTCACTGTGACTGGTACGGCCTGGGACGTGGCCTACATGGACGCTACCTCAGACGCTGATAACACCGTCTACTAAGATCATGTGCGCGGCGGAGACGAGGACGACCGACCAGGCCAACGAGTCGTCCGCGGTGGACGTGCTGGCGATCGCGGCTCATCGCGATGACGTCGAACAGACCTGCGGCGGGACTCTGCTGCGGATGGCATCGCGCGGGCTGCGCACGGCAATTCTGGATCTCACCAAGGGCGAAGCGGGGACGCGCGGTACCTCCGAAGACCGTGCCCGCGAAGCGGCAGAGGCGGCGCGCATCCTGGGTGTGAGTTGGCGCGAGGCTCTGGACTTGCCGGATGGCGCGATTGAAAACACGCTTGCCAACCGGATGAAGATTGTTCCCCTGTTGCGGCGGCTGCGGCCGCGGGTCGTGATTCTGCCGTACTGGCAGGCGCGGCATCCGGATCACGCGGTCGTTGCGCTGCTCGGCTATGAGGCGTGTTTTGTTTCCGGGCTGGCCAAGATCGACACCGGCTCAGCGCCCCATCGGCCGTTCAAGATTGTCTACGCGAGCCTGTATGCGGATGTGCGGCCCAGCTTTGTGGTTGACGTGACCCCGTTCATCGAGCAGCGGCACGCGGCGTTGATGGCTTACCGGTCGCAATATGCGAATCAGGCCGCGGGCAGCGCGTTGTTTGTGCCAGAAGAGGAGATTCGCGAGCGCACTTTTGCCGAGGCGCGGCATTATGGGTTGCTGGCTGGGGTGCGTTACGGCGAGCCGTTTGTGCAAAAAGAAGTGGGCCTGGTGGACGATTTGACCCTGGTGCCGGTGCAGTCGATTTAGATGGTCTTGGCGCGGTTTAGGAGGGAGAGATTGATATATAAAGAAAATTTATCGGCAGCCAAAAAAGAATAACTTTGCCTTATGACCCCGGCGCAGCCAGACTGATGGCAGGGGGACGACGGAATGACCCAAACCTGGGATGCACAGACTTATGGCCTGAACGGAGCCTTTGTTCACGAGCTTGCGGGCGGCGTGCTGGAGTGGCTGGCGGCCAAGCCTGGAGAGAAGATTCTTGACCTGGGTTGCGGTGACGGGCAATTGACGCAGCGGATCGCGGCGACGGGCGCCGACGTGCTGGGTGTGGATGCTTCCGCGGATATGGTTCGGGCGGCGCGGGAACGAGGCGTTGTGGCCGACCTGGGCGACGCGCAGCAATTGCCGTACGCGGACCAGACATTTGATGCTGTGTTCTCGAATGCTGCGCTGCATTGGGTTCGCGATCAGGACGCGATGATTGCGCAGATCGACCGCGTGCTCAAGCCCGGCGGACGATTTGTGGCGGAGATGGGCGGGCACGGCAATGTTGCCGCGATTCGCGTGGCGTTGATGGCGGTTTTGGCGCGCCATGGGTACGGCGATTCGGGAGACGGGGTGAATTACTTTCCGACGGCGGAAAGCTACACGCTGAGGCTGGAGAAGCAGGGGTACCAGGTGCAGAGGATTGCGCTGATACCGCGGCCCACGCCGCTGCCCAAGAGCGGAATGACCGAGTGGCTGCGGACGTTTCGGCGCGGCGTGCTGGAGGGGGTGCCGGAACAACTGCGCGCGCAGGTGGTTGAGGAAACCGCAACTCTGCTCGAGCCGGTGCTGCGCGATGAGCAAGGAAACTGGGTGGCTGACTACGTGCGGTTGCGCTTTGTGGCTACGGTGTGAGGCGCTTGCCGGATACCAGCAGCTGATTGTGATCAACCGCGAGCGGTCGCGCGATCAGGCTCCGGCGCCGCGGGGACGGGGCTACGTGATCAACGTAGCCCCGAACCGCAACGGGGTGGAATGCGGGCGATGAACGCCGATCGATCCATGGATCGCTCCATGGAGCGATCGATTTGATTGCCGGGCTCGAAGAGGGCATCCTCGGAGTGAATTACTCGGCGGTGCTTGAACCGGCGACCAGATCCGGCGACTTGGCCAGGTTTTCCGTGGCTTTGCGGACGGTTTGCGCAATGGCTCCGGCATTGACGGAGATTGGTTCCGGATCGGCGGCCAGGATGCGGGCGCGGAACAGGACGCCGGCGGTGGCTCCGCCCAGGGTTGGAATGAGAAGAAAGACCCACAACTGCTGGAGGGCCTGGCCGCCGACAAAGAGGGCGGGGCCGAAGCTTCGCGCAGGGTTTACGCTGGTGCCGGTGATGTGGATGCCGAGCAGATGGACGACAACTAGTGAGAGTCCGATGACCAGGCCGGCGAAGCCGGTAGGGGCGGCCTTCTGCGTGGAGCCCAGAATGACGATGACGAACAGCATGGTGGCGACAAACTCGTAGACGATGGCCGCAGTGAGGCTGTAGCCACCCTGATAGCCGACGCCGAAACCGTTTTGGCCCAGTCCGCTGGCGGCGATGTTGTATCCGCCGTTGACGCCTTCGGCGATCAAGGAGACCACCAGGGCGCCGAGCGTGGCTCCAGCAAACTGGCCCACCCAATACCCGAACAGGTCGGCGGTTTTGAGGCGGCCGGCGCACCACGCGCCTACGCTCACCGCAGGGTTGATATGGCAGCCGGAGATGGGGCCGATCGCGTAGGCGGCGGCGATCAGGCCGAGGCCGAAGGCGAAGGCGATGCCGACGATGCCGACTTTATCGCCGGCGACGACGGCGGTTCCCACACCGAAAAAGACGAGGAAGAATGTGCCTACCAGCTCGGCAAGATATTTTTTCATTTGTCCCCCTTTCATTTGTCCCACTCTCAGTGATCCAGCAAGGTTCGGTGCCAATTCGTTCACGGTTGAACTTCGGTTGGCGGGCAAGGACACGCCTGCTTATCCGGCTCCTTTCGATGGCTGCGGTAGGAACCGCTGGGAAAGAAGCGTCCGGGGGATCAGACTGAGAAGAGCGAAAACGGCGCCCGGGACTTGCACGAAGTTTCGCAGAGGGAGTGCGGGGCGTCAAGTCAAACTGTCAAAATCCGGGCCATGTCGAAATCCAGGCCAAAATCCCGGCCCCGATGCCGCGGGCGGAAGGTCAAAGGACTGTTCCGAAGTCCAATACCTGTCAAGTACTTCCAGGCTGGAGCATGGGGGGATACGTTTTTTCTGCCCGATTGCCTGGTTGTGGGGGGGCTTTTCTCAGAACACAACGAAGGAGCGCAAAGATCTCTACAGTGCGGGCGCGATGGGTCGAATGCGGTGGAGGCGATGGCGCGGATCCTGGTTTCGCTGAGGGTGCCACTGTGGCTGAATTGCACGCGACGCAACCGAGCCGACCGGACTGGACAGGACGGGACAACCGGGCGCCGGGGATTGCGTCTAAGCTCTTAACGCAGGTCCTTCTTTCAGCGGGCGATTGCGCACTTTTTGATGAAGCTTCCACACCTTGAACGCCGACCCGAACTCGATGCGCTACGCGGCCTCTTCCTGGTATGGATGACGCTGACGCATCTGCCCACGCGTTTCAGCGACTATACGAACCAGCCCATCGGTTTTGTTTCCGCCGCAGAGGGGTTTGTTTTTATCTCCGCGCTGCTGGTGGGGCGAATTTACATGCGCGACTCGCTTGAAAATGCGCCTGGGGTTCGCGTGAAGCTGTGGAAGCGGTCGCTGCAGATTTATGCCTATCACCTGCTGATGCTTACGCTGCTTTTCACGGTGGCGGCGGCATTTGCCGTGCATACCCATAAGGCGGCGCTCAATCATCTGCTGAACTTTTATCTGGCCCATCCGTTTGTGGCGATTGTGGGCTCGGTGCTCTTGCTCTATTGCCCGCCGCTGCTGGATATTCTGCCCATGTACGTTACGTTTCTGTTCTTCTCACCGATGCTGCTGTCGATCGCGGCGCGGTTTGGATGGAGAAGGATTCTGGAGGCGAGCGCACTGGTATGGCTGTTGGCGCAGTTTGGCTTGCGCGACCTGGTGCATAACTGGATTGTCGCGATTACGCACTTGCCGATCCCGCTGCAGGAGACCGGAGCGTTCAACCTGTTTGCCTGGCAGGGGGTGTGGGTGGTGGGGCTGTGGATTGGGGCGCGGTCGGCGCTGGGGGACACGCCGCTGAGCCATACGCCGCGCTGGGTGGTGTCGATCTCGCTGGTTGCCTGCCTGTTCTTCATTGGGATTCGGCATGGTTGGCTGGGGCCTCATTTGACGCAGCCGGCGCTGGGCATTGAGCTAGACAAATGGCAGCTGGGGTGGCTGCGGATGATCAATCTGGTCACGTTCACGGTGGTGGTGTACTGGATGCGGCCGGTGCTGGTGCGGCTGATTGCGATCGAACCGTTTCTGACGCTGGGCAAGGCTTCGCTGCGGGTGTTCTGCGCGCATTTGTTTTTTGTGTTTGTAGGCTTGGCTCTGCTCTACCAGGACGTGGGGCAGGATGTGGGCGGCCCGATTGAGCAACTGCATGGAGCCACGGCGATTACGCTGCTGGTGGTGACGTTTGCGGCGCTGTTTCTGGTGGCCGCCAACGAGGTGCGCAAGCGGCGGGCGGAACGGGCGGCGAAAAAGATCAAAGACGATAAGCCAAGGTCGTCGGTACCGGCTTTGCCGTAGGGCGAGCCCTCCGGGCGTCAAAATGCATGAAAAATCAAATTCACACAACGTTTGCATTCTATTCGTCTGGCTGCATTAGTCTGTTCATAGTTCCGCGCGGCCCGCGCATCAGGGAGTGAATTGGCCGCCGGGCGAGGGCAGACCGTTTGAGCCAAACTGTATTTGTACTGGAAGACGAAGCTGATATTGCGCGATTGGTGCAACATCACCTGGAAGCAGCCGGATTTTCAATACGCCTGTTTTTGACTCCGACCAATCTGATTCCCGACGCTGAGCGCACGCCGCCAGCGTTGTTTCTGCTGGACATTATGGTTCCGGGCGGGGATGGGCTGGATGTGTGCCGGCGGTTGCGGGCCAATGCGGCCCTGTCGACGATTCCGATTATTTTTCTGACGGCGCGGGCGGGGGAAAACGACCGCGTGCTGGGCCTGGAACTGGGCGCAGATGACTACATTACCAAGCCGTTTGCGACGCGCGAGCTGGTGGCGCGGGTCAAGGCAGTGCTGCGGCGGTTCGAGCGACCGACAACGCCGTCGATGATCAGCTTTGAAGAAGTCATCATCGACGCCAACGCGATGCAGCTGAAGGTGCGCGGGGAACTGACGACGACGACGGCGACCGAGTTCCGGCTGCTCGATTACCTGGCGCGTCATCCGGGGCGGGTATTCAGCCGCGATCATCTGCTGGATGCGGTGTGGGGCGATGCGCGGTTTGTGACGCCGCGTTCGGTGGACGTTTATGTGCGCCGCATCCGTGAGAAAATCGAGGTCGATGCGGAGAACCCGCGCTACCTGAAAACCGTGCGCGGCGCCGGCTACCGGTTCGAGCTGCCCAAGGCCGAGTAAGCCGGCCAGACGAATCCGGCATCCGCTTGACGGGAGCAAGTCTTGACGCGTGGAGTTTTCACCAAGCTACTGGGGCTTTTTGTCCTGCTGCTGGTCTTCCAGACCGTGGTGATGGAGTTTGTATTTCGCCGGCTGGTGGAACACAGCGTGGGCGATACGTTCCATCGTCTGGCGCATGAAGCGATGTGGGCCGGACTGATTGCGCTGGCGCTGGCGATGTCTCTGGCGGCCTGGGCGGCGGGGCGCATTACAGCAAGAATCGAGCCGGTGGTGGCTTTTGCGCGGCGCATTGCTGAAGGCGACCTGAGCGCGCGGCTGGTGCTTGAGGGAGGCGATGAGCTGGCGGCGATGGAGGCTGCGCTGAACCAGACGGCGGAGCGGCTGGGACACAGCTTTGCGGAGATCGAGAATCGGCGCCAGGAGCTGGCCGCGATTCTGGATTCAATGCAGGAGGCGGTGGTGGCCATCACGCCGGAGGGCACGGTGCGCTGGTCGAACGCGGTGATGCAGAAGATTGCTGGAACGCAGCTGCATGCGGGTCGGCCGCTGGTGCATTTTGTGCGCGACCCGGATGTGCTGGCGTGCGTGCGCTCGGCGCTGGATTTGCGCGAGGTGAGGTTCGGGCGAGCCAGTTCGCTGGCGCCGGGACGGATGTTCGAGATCAATGCGGCGCCGCTGCCTTCCGGCGGGGCCCTCGTGGTGCTGCACGATGTGACGCGGATTGAGGCGGCGGAGAAGTCGCGGCGCGACTTTATCGCCAACGTGAGCCACGAGCTGCGTACCCCGTTGACCTCGATCCAGGGCTACGTGGAGACACTGGTGGAAGACCCCCGGCCCAATGCGGAGACAACGCGAGAGTTCCTGGGCATTATTCATAAAAACGCCACGCGGATGAATCGGCTGACGGAAGATCTGCTGGCGCTGGCTAGCGTCGAGGGTCCTGATTACAAGCTAACGCTGCAGCCGACGCGGGCCTCAGCGCTGGTGCAGGATGCGATTGAGAGCCTGGGCGGGATGGTGGTCGATTCCGAGGTGGAACTGCAATCGACGGGCGCGCCGGATGAGCTGGTGCTGGCTGATCCGGACGCGATGAACCAGGTGTTTGGCAACCTGATTGAGAATTCGCTCAAGTATGGCAAGTCCGGCAAGCGGGTTCGCGTGGGGGCCAAACTTTTGGAAGGGGAAGTGGAGTTTACCGTTCAGGACTTTGGGCCGGGGATTGCTTCCGAGCATTTGAATCGCATCTTCGAGCGGTTTTATCGGGTGGACAAGGCGCGGTCGCGAGAGTCAGGCGGCACTGGCCTGGGCCTGGCAATTGTGAAGCATATTGTGAATGCACATGGCGGGAGGGTGTGGGCGCAAAGCGAGCTGGGCGCCGGTGCGCAATTCCATTTCACGTTGCCCCTTGCACCGACGCCGGTCGGTGAGAGAATGACAGCGGCGACCGTATAGATCAAAAAGGGTTCGCCTAAATTCTTCGGAAAGAGTGGGCGAAGATGGAAACGATTTCAGGATCTCTTGCCGCGCGCCGCATTTTTTTCTTTCTGACTTATCTGCTGGCTGGATTGGCGGCCGCCTCGGCCTGGTCACAGCAGCGACCGCCGGCAGTGCCACTGATTGCGCATGATCCGTACTTCAGCGTGTGGTCGATGGCCGACAAGCTTACGGACCAGAACACCAGACACTGGACGGGGCGCCCGCAGCCGATCTTCGGACTGGCGCGGATTGACGGCAAGACCTGGCGCTTTATGGGCGAGGACCCGCGCGAGGTTCCGGCCATGGAACAGACCTCGCTCAAGGTGACCCCGACGCATACGATCTATGAGTTTCAGGCCTCGGGCGTGCGACTTGCGGTGACGTTCTTTACCGCGGCGTTTGCCAAGAATCTGGACATTCTTTCGCGGCCGGTCACGTATTTGACGGTGACGGCGGACGGAGAGGGCGACCACGATCTTTCCGTCCTGATCGATGTGGATCCGGTGATTGCGGTCGATAGCCCGGACGAGGCGGTGACCTGGGGACGGTCGCGGGCGCAGGGGCTGACGGTGCTCAATGTTGGGTCGCGCGATCAGCGTGTGCTCAATCGGCCGGGCGACGATCTGCGAATTGACTGGGGATACTTCCACCTGGCCGCACCGGATACGGAGGGGGCGCAGTTTGCGCTCTCTGCGGATGCCATCGAGAGCTTTCAAAAAGCCGGCTCGCTGCCTCCGGCGGATCAGATGGACATGCCGCGGATGCCGCGCGACGGCGCGGCGGACCTGGCGGTGGAACTCCCCTTCGGGAAGTTGACTGCCCAGCCGCTCAGCCGACACGTACTGCTGGCCTACACGGAAGAATTCGCGATTGAATACCTGGGCCGCAAGCTGCGGCCTTATTGGCAGCGCAACGGGTTGAGCGTAGAGCAGATGCTGGCCGAGGCCGAGAGCCAGTTGCCGGCGCTGGACCGGCGGGGCGTGGCTCTGGACCAGGAACTGACGGCGGATCTTGAGAAGACAGGCGGCAAGGCGTATGCGCAACTGGCGGTTCTGGCGTATCGGCAGACGCTGGCGGCGCACGGGCTTGCGGCCGACGCGGATGGAACGCCGCTGCTGTTTCCGAAAGAGAACTTCTCCAACGGGTGCATTTCGACCGTGGACGTACTTTATCCTTCGGCGCCGTTCTTTCTGTTCTTCAATCCAGTCCTGCTGGAAGCGCAGCTGAAGCCGGTGCTGGAATATGCAGCGCTGCCGCGGTGGAAATGGCCCTTTGCGCCGCATGACCTGGGCACTTATCCGCTGGCCGACGGGCAGGTGTACGGGGGCGGCGAGCGAACTGAAGAAGACCAGATGCCGGTAGAGGAGAGCGGGAACCTGCTGATCCTGGCAGCGGATATGGAGCGGGAACTGGGTAACTTTGACTTTGCGCGCACCTATTGGGCGCAGTTCACCAAGTGGGCAGAGTATTTGAAGCAGGAGGGGCTCGATCCTTCCAACCAGCTTTCGACGGATGATTTTGCCGGGCACCTGGCGCACAACGCGAATCTGTCCATCAAGGCCATTGAAGCCCTGGACGCGTATGCGATTCTGGCGCGCGGGGTGGGCAAGTCGGAAGTGGCCGAGGAGTACGCTCGGCTGGCGGCGGAGATGGCCGGCAAGTGGCAATTGATGGCGATCGACGGGGACCACTACAAGCTGGCTTTCGACAAACCGGGAACGTGGAGCCAGAAGTACAACCTGGTGTGGGACAAGGTCATGGACCTGAATCTGTTTCCGGCCAAGGTGCGGCAAACGGAACTGGCTTACTATCTCGAACACATGAACCAGTTCGGGTTGCCGCTGGATAATCGGGCGGACTATACGAAGCTGGACTGGTCGATCTGGACGGCGACGCTGGCTGAGCCGGGACAGGCGGCCGAGGCCGAGGCTTACAACCAGATCCTGGACCGGACCGGGCACTGGATCAACGAGGGCCCAAGCCGGGTTCCGCTGACGGACTGGTACGACACCAAGACGGGCAAGCAGATCGGGTTCCAGGCGCGGTCCGTGGTGGGCGGGGTGTACATCAAGGCGCTGGCGAACAAAGTGCTGGCGGAGAAGTGGCGGAACCGCGCCGAGCCTTAACCGGGCCGTAGCTTGACGGTGTGAGCCAAGTATTGGCCCTCGAAAGCCATTCTGTTTCGTCCGCTGCGAGCGAAGGAATGGAGGAGCGGGATTGGGAGTCTGTTCGGAAACTGAG
>DATDLS010000196.1:0-5381 GCA_036519195.1 Occallatibacter sp.
CTCGGGTGGAAGCGGAGTGCTGGGAACAAGGAGGTCGTCCATTCTGCGTTCATCGAATCCTGGGTTCTTTTCTTCCAGCGCAAGGAAGGGGAACGAGAGCCGGGCAACATGGTTTCCGTACTTGAGGAATCCCCGGAGATCATCCAGCCCTGAAATCTCCGAGGCGAGAACGAGGGGCTCGGTCTGCCGGTCAAGAGCGAAGTTCCTGCTGGCGCGCGAACCGCTGTAATGGGATTCTCGGAGCCGTTCGATCTCGACTTCGCCAATGGCCTCGCTCACCCATTTGGCCGCCCGCGGCTCGGTCGTCCGAAGGAAAATCTTGGTGGCGGGCTGAGACAGCATCGCTTCGGCATCCTGCCCATAGCGAGCCTCCATCTGGCTGCGGCCCTGGAATCCGAGAATGACAGGATTCTGCGATTTTCGATTCTCAGTGATCGCGGTGTGAAGCTGGGGCAGCCGTTGCAGGCTGGCCAGTTCGTCGATCACGAACCAGACTGGTTTCTGATCCGGCATTGGCTCATTCAAGAGGCGCAACACGAGCGTATCAATCCACAAACTGATGAGCGGGCGAAGAGCTTCGCGCATCGTCGGACGCGAGGTAATGAAGATCCATCCCTGCCGGGTTTCGGCCCACTCGGTCGCCGTCCAGGCCGAACCCGTCTCCTCTTCCCTGGGCAGCAGACGGAAGCTGTCGGCGCACATATTGAGCGAACCGAGAACGCCGGTGCGCTGCGGCGGAGCCTTGGGATCGATCAGCATCCAGTACTCGGTCCCCTTGACGCGACGGTCGATCTCGTCCGGATCGGACATCCACCTGACCAGGTCTTCGGGGGTCGGTAAATAGGTCAGCAGGTGGGCAAAGATCTTCTGCGGAGCCTCGACAAAGAATCGATTGGATACCCCTTCAGGTTGGTAGAGCGAGACGGCAAGTGCCTTGGCCTCGGCTTTGCGGCGCAACTCCTTGGACGGGCTCCAATAGGGCATCCTGGCATCGAGCGGATTGAGAACGATGTCCCCGCGGCGCGGGTCATAGAACTGCTTCACAAACTCGCACGCCGGGTCGTACACGACGGCGCAGTCGCCGCGCGCTTCAATCTGGTAGAGGATCTGGCGAATGATGCTTGACTTGCCTGACCCGGTATCGCCGACGACGAGAAAGTGCTTGTTCTCGGCATCCCGGGGAATTCGCAAGGGCGACTTGGAATCGTCCGTCGTAATGCCGATGCCAGTCCCCCCAACCGCCTTTGTGAATTGTTTTGCGTTCACAAGGAAGGGGCCTTTGAGTCGACGTCCGTAGCGAAGATCCTTGATTCTCCGCATGTCCTTGCGCATGGAAAAGGGAAGCTCGAGGGCGAAGGCGGTGAGACCAAACGCGAACTGCATCGTGAAGAGCGAGTAGACCGGTCCATCCTGAAAGATCCAGTGTGCAATCCACGCGTGGAGCGGCTTGTTCTGGTAGCTGCGGAGACCCTCGCGCATCAGGAAGAATTGTCCGTGCTCCGATGCCTGGGGCGTGAGCTTGAGAGGCAATGGCTTGCCGCCAGATTGAGGGGTAGAGCCCGCCTCGACGTCGGCATCGAGAGCAGCACGGCTCAGCTTTTCACCGTCCGAAACATAGAGTAACTGATACTGCCCCACTGGATGAAAGAGGCCCGCAGTCTCGGTCCGGAAGTAGTACGGAAGGTAGTAGTGCTCGAGCGGAGAGATGCCAAACTGAATGCGAATATAAATGAAAATGCCAGTCAAGATGCATGCAAACGTAAATGCTCCGAGGGTATAAACATAGCCGCTGGGCGGCCAGAGAACGGATTCTTTACGACCCCAATGCTGAACGGTTGACATGATCATTTCTCCTTGTTCTGACTGCGCCTGGCAAGCAGTTCCTGGGCTTGCGACGCCTTGGTTGTCTGGACCTGGCGAAAGAGAATCGTGAGCTGGTCCTGGGCCATCGTGCTTCCGCGCAACAGCGGTTCAAGGGCATTCATCAGAAGCATCTCGATACCGACAAGCTCGGTGAAGATATGCATTTCCATCTCTCCGCGCTTGACTGCATTGGCGCCATCAAGCAGCACTTCACGAACCCACTCGCTCAGCGCTTTTCCCTGGGCTGTAGCCGCAACCAATATCTGTCGTTCCTCATCGAGAGTGAGGTTTGTGCACATCTTTCGTGTGCGCGCCAGTTTCCCTCCCAGGCACAACAAACTGCCATTACTAATTTCGTTCGGTTCGGTCATGTTTTCTCCCATCAATGGTTCCCGTTAGAAAACGCGATTTACGGCGTGAAACTCATCCGTTGTCGAGGCCCGACCCGGCGCGCCAAAGTGTTCTGGCAGTTTTTCTTAGAAACGGAACATAGCGATAGACCTCTGGAGTGCAGCGCCGTTCGGACACTCTACGAGAGATCTCTAGTCGTTAGGCCGCGGAGCACTGACTGCCTCTAAGGCCTTCGCCACCTCGGCAACACGCTGGAGCAGTTCCGGACCAACGCCATTTCCGGAACCGCGCTGCGGCCTCCGTCGTTTGCGACACGTTTCGGCGGCAGGCCTCAAGTCAATCATCCGAAGGAATTTCCAGAAGTCGCGGTGTCTCAAGAAAACGTACGTGAGCGCATTCTGTACAAATTCTTCGGCGGAAACCTGGAGGTTCGCGGCATACTGATCGATCAGCTCGGCGGTGGATTCCTCGAGAGGGATCCTTCTGCTGATCGGACGGTTCTGGGCAATCTCAAGCAAGGGCATTGAGGGGCTCCTTTCGCTGAGCAGAGGAATATTGATGAGTGACGATGGTCTCTGCCATCAGAGCAAGCAGAGTCTCGATCGCATAGGTGCGAGCCGCATCAGGGGAGAACTCAAAGCGGTGTCGGAATTCGAGCAGGGTGAGAACGTCTGCAATCGGAATGCCATCGGCAAGCCAATGGCGAGCGGAAACAGTGTCCTCAATCCGGCGGATTTCTGTCGCGGATTCTGAGTCAGAGAACATGGGCTTGCGAATCGAAGTCAGCATGGCTTTATCTCCGCGATGCCGTGCGCGCGAGCTTGGTAGACTTGCTCACAATGGAAGGTCTGAGAGGCCCGGTCGTAGCACTGCAATCGGAGCACTTCGCGGATGATGCGCCGCCCTGGTTGGCGCTCGATATGGATGACGAAGTCAACCGCTTCTCCGATCTCCGCTTCCACGTCGGAGATCGCGGATTGAGCGTGCGAACGCATGACGAGATTGGCGAAGCGGGAAAGAGCCTTGGCCGCCGAGTTGGCATGGATGGTGGCGAGCGAACCAGCATGGCCGGTGTTGAAGGAATCGAGCAGCGTCCGCGCCTCGATTCCGCGCACTTCGCCAAGGATGATCCGATCCGGTCTCCAGCGGAGAGCAGACTTCAATAGATCGTCGAAGGTGATGCACGCTTTGAAGGTGTCCGTCTGGGATTCGACGGCCAGAATGTTCGGCTTCTCAAGGTGAAGTTCTGAGGTATCTTCAATGACGACGATGCGCTGCTCGTCTGGAATCCCATTGGCAAGGATCCGTAGCAGCGTCGTCTTGCCGGTCCCGGTTCCACCGCTGATGAGCAGCGTCTTCCCACTTGCAATCTGCTCGTCCAGAAACTCGGCGAGCTGCCGCGTGAGCGTCCCCCGGGCGATGAGGTCATCGACAGTGTAATGGCGGCTGGTGAACTTGCGGATGGTGACGGCGGGACTGGATTTGACGACCGGAGGAATGACCGCCGCAAGGCGGCTTCCATCCGGGAGCTGTGCATGGAGAACAGGGTTGTCCTCGTCGAGCTTTTTGCCAAGCTGGTTGGCAATCACCTCGAGGCCGGTGCGGAGTCTGGCACCCTCGAAGCGAACCGATGCTTCGCGGCACAGGATCCCGTCGCGCTCGGACCACCAGGATGCGTCGGGATTACCCATGATCTCGCTGATGCTCTCGTCCAGCAAGAGCGGCTCGATGGGGCGAAGGAAGGGAAGGATCAATTCGAAGCTCATAGGGGGTGTCTCCTGGGATGGAAGCCCAGTCAAAGCCGGGCTTCCGAAAGATGAAAAACAAGGCCTAAACGGCCGCTTCCTCCGGGATGACGTCCTCTTCTTCCAGCTCTTCCGGCGTGGCCTTTTCTGCGCGGTCGAGCTTCAGGATTGAAGAGACGCGAACTTGCCATACGCGCTGTATTGCGTTGGTCTTCTTGTCCTCGCGCTCGCGACTCCGCAACTCGCCTTCGACGGCCAGGTGTGCGCCCTTCGTGAGAGTCTTCGCGAAGTCGGAGAGCTTGCCCCAGACGACGCAGCGATGCCACTCGGTTGAGCTCTTGTACTCGCCGGTCTTCTTGTCCTTGTAGAAAGACTTCGTGGCAAGCGAGAGAACGGTGAAGCTCAAGTTGTTGGTGTTCAGGTTGGTGGCGTCGCAGCCGAGGAATCCGATGAGCGTAATGCGGTTCATGGTGAGTCTCCTTGAGTTGAATTCCCGGATCGACCGGGTTGCCCTGGTTGGGAAGCTGAGCGAAAAGCCGGGCTCCCAACTGCCAGGCACAGCAATTGGGAGAAGGCCCGACTTGCTCCGAGAGGGGGAGTCCGGAAAGCAGAATGGCGATGGCCCGGCGAGCGCCGGGATTAGCCCGAAGTGCGTGACCGGATAAGCGAGGGAGGGAACCGGAAGATGAACGCCTCATGATCGTGATTCGCCGAAAGTTACCTGGCTTGCCAGTTCCGCACAAAAGATTGCCGGACTTCTTGCCTGCCGTCGGTGCGTACGAGCGGCGAAGCATAGAGAAATTCCGTTTCGACGAACCCGGGTCAGCGCTAGACGCCTTCAAAGGAAACGAAAGGCGTAGCTGCCGCGATTTGTGGCCGCGTATGGGCATCAAGGTGCCTCGTTTGGAGATGTGTACGATCTCGTCTAGCTGAACGCCTGGTCGGCCCGGAAGCGCACAATGGTCAATCCGAGAGGGTTCACGGCCAGTTCGTTGTTTTTCACGTTCTCGCGAAACACGTAGGTGACGCTGGCAGTCCAGCGCTCCCGCTTGAGTTCGGAATGATCTGCAGGGTTGGTGTACACCTGTTCGAACTCAATCCGCGCCGAATACGGCGACTGGCGGAGATCGTCAAGGACGACATTCTTGATGTCGATATCGACGAACGGAAGGGAACTGTCCTTGACGTACGACTGAATGATTCTGTCCTTACGCTCCTCGTCGATCACCGCGCGCTGCACGTCGCTGTTGAGGAAGTAAAGCGCGCTGGTCTGGTCGCGCTCTACGGTGAATCGATTTCGGGAGAAGTAAAGCTCTGCCCATCGCGAGAGGTAGTATTTGTTCTCCGCTTCCTGCGGGCGATACTGGAAGTTGCGGTAGTCAATTGCCTCGGCGCGGCCGATATCGTTGATCCGGACAATCA
>DATDLS010000197.1:0-8995 GCA_036519195.1 Occallatibacter sp.
GGTGCAAGCCAGCATGATGATGGGAAGCTTGGGATGGGAACCATGAACCCTGGCCAGCAGCCCCAGCGCATTCTCATCCGATGCGCCCTCCCCAATGTGCCAGTCCATCAGCAGCAGGTCCGGCGCGCCAGATACCTTCAGCCCCTGGCTCAGTTCGGCGACCTCAGAAAACAGACTCAGCTGGAACCGGTCAGAAAGAATACGCCGGAGATAATTCAGGACTCCCTGGTCTGCATCGAGAATAACAATATGCGGGTTGCGCTTGCCCTGCGCCTTCAAAGGCGCTTCCCGTTGTGCGCTTGCCATCGCTGATCCTCCAAGGCGTCCCAAATCCATTCACGTACATTTCCACTCCTCACCTGGATAGGAAATGACGGAGGCCGGAACAATTTCCATTGTCTTTCGGCGCCGGTCAAAAAAAGTTCTATCTAGGCTACCTGGGTTCCTACCCGGTTGAGGAATAGGGAACATCAAACAGTCGCTACGAGAGCCAATCTTACCATCAGAAGTGGAAAATGTTTCTCCACCTATGCAAAGATTTACACAATCGGAAGTAATCCGCACCAACCAGAATAGTACCTGATTACCAAAGATTAAACAAAAAGTACCTAAGAGTATGATAAATGTTACCGTTAAGAAATGGAATTCTTTCATTAGTTTTTGAGAGTGGCGCGAGAGTTGCTTACAAGACTCTCAAGCAACTCAATTCATTCTGGATAACCCCCATCGCTCTGACGCGCACAACTGAAATTGTCGATGTCCTAAAGCTGCCCCCGATCGAGATTCTCTTTGGGAGCTCGCAGATGATGTCTGCTGCTCGCGACAAACTGGAGCGAACTGCGGAGACGAGCGTTCCCATTCTCATTCAGGGCGAGAGCGGAACAGGCAAGGATGTCTTTGCCCGCTTGCTCCACGCGCGCTCCAGCCGCTCGAATTTCTCCTGGGTCAAGGTCACCTGTCCGGCCATCCCCCATTCCCTCATCGAGTCGGAGCTGTTCGGCTATGAAAAGGGAGCCTTCACCGGCGCCTATACCACCAAGCGCGGCCGCGTGGAGATGGCCCACCTCGGCACCCTCTTCCTCGATGAGGTTGGAAGCCTCGACATGGGCATTCAGGCCAAGTTGCTGCAAGTGCTTCAGGATGGCAGCTTCATGCGGATCGGCGCCCAGGAATCACGGAGGGTCGATACTCGCGTGGTCTGCGCTTCCAATGGCAATCTCCGCCAGCAGACCGATGAGGGAAACTTCCGACTCGATTTCTTCTTCCGCATTAACGCGGTCACCATCGATCTGCCGCCCCTGCGCGATCGCCCTGCCGATCTGCCCGTTCTGATTGATTACTTCCTCGACCTTCATTCCCGTGCCTTCCGCCGTGAACCCAAGCCGCTCTCCCGGGAAATGTTGATCATGATGCGGCGCTATAACTGGCCCGGCAACATCCGCCAGTTGGAAAACATGATTCGCAGTTACGTCCTGATCGGTAACGAAGAAGATCTGGCCTCTGAACTCATTCCCACCACCCCGGCCGGCATCATTCCTGAGATCGATTTGGCTAATCCCGTTTCCCTGAAAGAGATCACCAAGGCCGCCACCCAGCAGCTGGAAAAGGAGATTATCCTGAAGGTGCTGCGCGCCAACGACTGGAGCCGCAGGAAGACCGCAAAATGGCTCAACATTAGTTACCGGTCGCTGCTCTATAAGCTGCAGGAATCGAATGTCAGCGCCCTCCCCGGCCGCGCCAAACTAAAGCATTAGTCCGGGAGTCCTTGTCGCTCTCTGATGAGCACTGCCTGGCGCCCGCAGTCAAAGATACCTACATCCAGCCGCGCGCCCGGTAATAGACAATTTTTGCGGTTTCCACCACCATCATCTCAAAAGCCTGGAATCGCCCGTTCCAGTGCTCGGTGGCATGAAGCACATCCGGCGCCGGCATCGGCGCGACATCCATGCCAGCCTTGCGGAAGACCCGAATCGCCCTGTAAATATGAAAGTCGCTGGTCAGCAAGACCTTTCTCCCCGGCATCCCTTGAACCAGGCGTGCGGTATTGATCGCGTTTTCTCGTGTGCTGTTTGACTGCCACTCAGCAACCATCCGGTCCCGAGGAATGCCACAGGCCGCGAGGAAGTTGACGATGCCCGGTCCACCGCCACCGGTGATCACAATCTTCTTGAAGTTCCCGGTCTGCCACGCCGACACCGCCTGCCGTGCTCTCCAATAGGAAGAGTAGGAGATGCCTCCCGCATTGTCAGAAGCCGCACTGAGCAGAATCAGCACATTGCCATCGGGCTGCCGGATGGGCCCTGAGTAGCTGTGTGCCCACCACCTAACCAGCGGCGTCGTGATCACCAGAACCGTGATCAACCCCACCGCCGCAAGCACGAGCAGCACCAGGCGACCGGCTTTGCGAAGCCTCGTCATGCTGGAGCGCCTTCCGCCTGCTGTCGCATACTATCGTGAACCCGCTCGGGTTCGCCGCTCCGCCACCAGTCCCTCAAGTATCGGAAGCAATTCCCCCGCCACCGCATTCCAGCTCCGGCCGCCGTGCGCCGCCACGTCTTCTGGGTCCCAGTGCCGGTCGAGCGCCTTCGCGAGGGCCGAGGCCAGCGCCGCGGCATCGCGGGGCGGGACCAGCAGCCCGCACTTCTCGTTCATGATCTCCGGAACTCCGCCCACGTTCGTCGCCACCACCGGCCGTCCGCATGCCAGCGCCTCCAGGACCACGTTCGGGCACCCCTCCATGTAGCTGGGCAGAGTCACCAGATCCGCGGCCGTCATCCACACCGCCACATCGTCAAAGGTACACTCCGGCATCGCGTGCACGTAGCCGCCCGCATGGTAGGCCTGAATCGCGCTTTCAACCTGAGCCCTGTCGGCTCCTTCGCCGATCAGATAGACCTCTAACTTCGGCCGCGCATCATGCAGCCGAGCGGCAGCTTCGACCAACTCGCGCAGACCCTTCTTGATGTCCATGCGACCAATGTAAACAACCCCTTCGGCATCTCCAGCGATGCCCAGCTTCGCCCGCGCCGCGAGCCGGTTCATGGGGTGAAAGACGGCAACATCGCAGCCACTCAGGATGGTACGCGTCTTCCCGGCCGGCGCGCCCATGGCCACCATTCTCTGCCGCAGTTCGTCGCTGATGCCGATCAGAATATCGGCTTCGCGCAATACCGTGCGCGTCCGCATCGCGGAGAATCGGTCGCCGATGCCGTGCACGTCCGACCCCACGCCCATAGCCACGAGAGGCACCCCTAGCGCCTTCGCGAGCTTGAGCGCCGCATACCCGTCTGGATAAAGAAAGTAGTTGAAGATCAGGTCCGGCGCAAAGCTGCGCACGTGGGGAAGCAAAACACGTGCCGCAATATCCCCATTGAAGGGCCGCGAAATCAGCGGCAGGGCAGGGTAGCGGTAGTAACCCACATCGACGCCCGGCACGCGATACGCCCTGTCGAATCCGTCGTAGATGCGGCTCTTCGGCTTGAGCACCGAAGGATAAGCCGCATGAGGATAAAAGACCCGCACCGCATTTGTGCGGGAGAGAATGCGCATCGTCTCGAGCGCCGGCCGTCCATGCGTAGGCTGCCCCGAACTGGGAAAATGCGCCGTTACCACGGCAATCCGCAGCATGGTTAACCGACCGGCCCAGCAGACCGAGCGGTGGTTGCATCCGATGCTGCCAGGTGCTCTCTGCCTGCAATCCGGTAGAGCAATTCCGCGTAATCATGCGCAATGACCTTGCGTTCGTACTGCCTAATTCTCCCGCTGTCCGGTTGAAAGCTTCCCAGGATCGAGTCGTGGCGCGCTGCCGTGTCCAGAAACAGTTGCCGCATGCTCTGAACGTCGTGGCTGTCTGCCCACCAGCCTGCACGCAGATCTTCCAGCAAGCGACGCACATCGCCCTGCGGATGAACGCAGGCCAGAATCGGTTTGCCGGCTCCGATGTAATCGTAGAACTTGGCTGAAATGTTCAGCGGGTCGTGCGTCACCAGCAGCACATAGTCCGTCTCGTTCATCGCATCCAGCGCCTCGCGCTGCGGCAGATACCCCTTCAACTCGACCATGCCGCCCAGTTGGGAGAGCGCTTCCAGGTAGCGCGGCTCTTCAATGTGGCCAATAAAGCGAAGCGTGAAGCGTTGTTTCACCGCCGGAGGCAGGGACTGCAATGCCTCGACCAGCGCCGTCGGCTCTGTCGAAGAGTACACCGTGCCCACATAGGTGACTACGATCTTGTCCTCAGCCTTCTTCAGCTGCGTGCGCTTGGCAGTCCGCAATCGCGTAGCGTCGAACCCGTTCGGAACGTGAAGAAACTTGCCCTCCGGTTCGTCGGGATATCTGCCGCGAATCTCGCGTCGCGCGGCTTCCGTTACCGCAACCACTGCCGTTGCATTGGCAACCGCCGCGGCCTCAGCCCGAATGGCAAACTTGCGCGCCCGTTCGCTTCTGCTGAATTGAAAACTGGCTACACCAAACGAAGTAGCCAACCATTCGTCGCGAAAATCCAGCACGATGGGCAGCTGAGGGAAGTCTCTCCGCAGGCGCTCTGCCAGCAGGTAGTCGGAGAATGGTGCTCCTGTAATCAGCACAAGGTCGATCTTCCTCTGCTTCACAATCCGCCTGGCAGCGCGGGTCAGAACCGGCAGCCACGTCACTTGTGGATCGGGCAGAAGCAGATCCTGAAGAACTCTCTTGAGCAACCCGGGCCTGCCTGTCGTCGCATTCCCGGCAGCCTGCGTCGACCTCGGCCGCGATCCCGTTACCAGACTCTTGAGCCGCTTCTTGACACCGAAGGGCAAATCGAGGGTGATCGTTCGATGAATCTGAACTTCCAGCGGTATCTCCTCAAGCAGGGATTGGTCTGTGCCGACCGACGAGGGATTGCGCGTCGTCAGCACATCCAGCCGGATTCCCTCTGCCGGAAAATAGCGCGCCAGGCTGGCGGCGCGCAGCACGCCGACGCCTCCGGCAGGTGGAAACGCATAGACGACCAGCAGAACATTCAGGGGGTTCATGATGCGGTTTCCCTTACCGAGTTTCAACCGCCTGCGGAAGGCGCAATGCGAGTCTCGCTCCGATTCTAACGTATCGCGAGCCTCGCTCATGGTGTTCCAAGGTTCTTTGAACAATCTTTGCAATCACCTTCGTGTCATGAGCGCATCCACGCGGGTACCATTGCGGAAAGCAGCGATCTCGGCAGGTCTCGTCCCTTGGCAAGAGGCAGCCATTGAAGTCGGAGCGCAGGCTAAAATAGGTTCATGCGGCAGAGTACATGCGGCCAGATAGAAACCTCTGTGCTCGGCTTTGGCTGCGGCTCCGTGCTTGGCCGCGTCGGTCGCGGCCCCTCCTTGCGCGCCATGCATGCAGCCTGGGACGCGGGGATTACGCTGTTTGACACCGCGCGAAGCTACGGTTACGGCGATGCCGAACAGGTGCTCGGCGAGTTTCTGCGCGGCAAGCGCGACCGCGCCATCGTTGCCACCAAATTCGGTATCACTCCGCAAAATCCGGGCCGGCTCAAACGCACGGCTGTGCCCATCGCGCGCGCCATCATGAACCTGAAGATTCCGGCAGTTCGCAACCTCCGGCGTCGCGGGGGCGCTGACCGGTCTCAATTCGGAAATTTCACCGTAGAAGGTCTGCGCGCGTCTGTCGAGACCAGCCTCAAGCAACTCCGCACGGACTACGTTGACCTGCTGTTCCTCCATGAGGCCTGCTCAAGCGCCATAGGCCAGCAGGACCTGATGGCTGAACTCGATGCGCTCATCCTTGCGGGAAAAGTACGCCGGGCCGGGCTCTATGCTAGCGCAGAAGTTGTTGCCGAGGGACTAGAGCGCGGGCCAGCAACGCTGAGCGCGATGCAGTTTGGCGCGAACTCTTTTGATCCCGTCGCAACCGGAATGGGCCGGCTCAATCAACGGGCAGCGCTGCTTGTCGGCAATCATCCCTTTGGCACTGAGCAGCGAGTCGCCGCGTTCACTCTAGCTCTTCGAGCCATGTCATCGGATGAAACAGTCCCGACGGCTCTGCGCGAGAAGCTGCGCAATCCTGATTGGCAACTCGTGCTCGAAGCGATTTTAGGAGTCGTATTGAACGGCATGGGCGTCCACGCTTTGGTCTTCTCCATGATGCAGGGAGACCACCTTCGCGCCAATATTCGCGCCATCGAAGGCTCTCGCTTTAGCGCCTCCGAGCTGATCGAGATTGCCGGTTGCATATTAGCCTCGAACAAGAATCGCCTTGGAAACCGGCAGCCTTAAGGGCCGCTTGCATTAAAGCGAATCCGACTTGTATTCCTTCGCAATGTACTCAGAGGCACGCGCGGTAAGAGCCATGATGGTCAATGCCGGACCCACGGTTCCGCTGGACGGGAAACAGCTGCCATCGGTCACAAAAAGGTTCTTCACATCCCAGCATTGGTTGTAAGCATTCAACACGGACTTGGCCGGATCACTGCCCATGCGCGCGCCGCCGCACTCGTGAATCGCTGCCCCAATCGCCATGCTCTTCTTGAAGGATTTGCGAAACATGAACCGGCTCAGCCAATCGGCATCCGGGAAAACTTCTTTCTCGTTCTCCAGACCGAACGTCGATCCGGAAAAAACGACCTTGTAGCCGCACCGATCCACCATTTCCCTGATCGATCGAACCTGTTCCTGCAGCAGCTCATTCTCGTTCTCGGAGAAAGTGCACTTGATGTGCGGAGCAGGAATGCCCCACGCGTCCTTGCGGCCGCGGCTCAACGAAACCGAGTTCTCATAGTAGGGCAGCGTCTCTCCGAATCCCATGATCCCGAAAATGGCCGGACGATCCGCCGGAATATATCCCCGCCCGATTGCTCCCTGAAATGCAAATCCCCTTCGGAACTTCGCATTCGTTACGCCATCAAGGTTCTGGTACCGGGGAATATAGACCCCCCCTGACGCGGCATAAAACGGATCAGGCGGCGCGGAGTCATCCTGCTCCCATCCGTAGGAATCCGGCACCGTCCCATACACTTGGCTCGGGCACTGGTCCATGAAATACCGGCCCAGCAGCCCGGAAGAGTTCCCCAGTCCATTCGGATGCTTCGCAGAAGCAGAGTTCAGCAGCAGCCGGATCGACTCGATCGTGGATGCGCATAGAACCACAACATTGGCGGAAACCGTTTCAGCCTTCTTCGTGACCCGGTCAATGAACTCGGCTCCGGTTGCTTTCCCCGTCCCCTGGTCCACGGTGATCCGCTTCACAATCGCATCGGTGCGAATGGTGAGCCGCCCGGTCTGTTTCGCCGCCAGAATCGGCAGCGGCACGCGTTTCAGGTTGGGCGCTGCGTACCTCCACGAAATCACCGATCGGTCAGGGAACGCCGCTTCCACCTTGCCCTTGAACTGCTGCTCGAGCGCCGTCAGCTTCGGCGCCTTGAAGTACCTCCCATCGGGAAGGTTCGGTATGTGATCCTCCGAGCCATAGACACCGATGAACTCTTCGACCCGGTCATAGTACGGAGCAAGTTCATCGTAGGAGATCGGCCAGTCTTCTCCAAACCCGTCTCTGCTCGCAGCCTTGAAATCGTAATCGGTCATGCGCAGCAATACCCGCCCGTAAAGATGAAGCCGTCCGCCCAGCTGCCGCCCCCGAATCCAAAGATAGAAGTGATCCGACGGAGTCGTGTATGGATTCTGCCAATCGTTCACAAACAGGTGCTTGAACTGGTCGCCAAAAAAGCCGATCCTGGCTTGAATGTATTGTCCCTTCAAAACCGCAAGCGCGCGGGATTTCAGGTTAATGCCCTTCTGCCGCGGCCGCTCCGGCACCTTGAAGTCGTCCTCGGTAATATTCGGTCCTGCCTCCAGCAGCAACACCTCAAGGCCGCGCTCGGTAAGCTCCTTTGCTGCAAAACTTCCCGCCGCGCCTGAACCGATTACGAGTGCATCGTAGTGCTTACTGGCCATCTGGTTCCTCAACAAAAATCAATGGATGCGATCGATTCACTCTACTTCGCGCCATGAAAAACTCCAGCCCGCGGTCAATTCCTGCTAGCCTCGACTTGAGCTTCTGCTCCCACCTCTGCCTCAATCCTGTGCCCCTGAATCAGCGCATCGGCTGCCTGGTACATCTGCCAGGCCGTGGCCCAATGCACTTCAATCCCTCTTCGACCCGCTTCTTCGGCCATCAATCGGTACATTTCCGCCAATCCTCCGTTCAGCAGCGGTTCAAGATTCCTCGCCGGCGCGCCGTGGGTGTAAAGCTTCACAAACAGGTCGTCGCCGATCGTCGGCGCCAGATCGAACCATTGCTTGGCCCGCGCCGGCGTCGGCATGTCATAGCCGGCGATCTCGCCGGTTTCAATCCGCGGCTTCAGCCGTCCGTTGAAGCGCACTCCAACCGGGCCGGTGATCATCAGCAAGTCTCCCTGCGTTCCGCCACCGATCGTTGCCTCAATCCCCCGGTCAAAAGACTTAGGCCGATTGTCTCGGTTGTTCGTGCACCAGTAAATCTGGTTGATCACCCGCCCCTGGGTCGCGGAGGGGAGCGAAGGCATGGTGAAATCGGCGTAGCATCCCAGATCGCGCAGCAGCGCGATCTCGCCATTCAGACCGCACAACCTTCCATCCGGGCGCGAGTTATCCAGTGCCCAGTTTCCATGGATAAAACCGAACACCGTCTTACCATTGCGCTGGCGCAGCAGCCCGTGGTCCTCGGTCAACCGCCGGCAAAACTCCGTCACTTTCTCGATGAACGTCTCGCGCCGTTCCTTGTCGTGATGCAGGTGAACTTCCACATCGCCCACGCCCAGCCGTACCATCTCCGCGATGCCATCGAGCAGATCGCGGCGATATTCTTCCTGCGGATAGAAGAAGCTATATTGCGGCCGCTGCCCGGCAGCATCACGCGGCGCGTCATCGGCAATGCGTGGCCATTTCTCCCGCCATTGTGCCACGCGGGCAAGAGCCGTCTCGGCGGAGGCACCCATGCCCAGCGGTTCGTAGTGGTCGGTAATCGCAACCCAGGCGCGCTT
>DATDLS010000198.1:0-2084 GCA_036519195.1 Occallatibacter sp.
CGAACTGCTCTTGTTGCCCGGCGCCACCACCACATCCAGCACCAGCCGCAGATTGCCCACCCAATAAGTGTGCAGCGCATGGCTCGGACGGCCTGGCTTGTGCGGGTTGTAACCCACCTCGGCCCCCTCCTGCTTGCCGTAAAGCGGCTTGATCGTCGTGTCGATGTCCAGGATCCACGGTCAATCCCAGAGCGAAGTGGGCGCCTCCACGGCTTGGAATCATTACTTAGAGATTGTTCGCACGCGATGAACTGCTTGATGAGCTGTTCGACGAGGTCGGCGAATCTCCCGTCAGAGAGGCGAATAGACCGCTTGACTTCAATGAAGAGCAGCGCTCCATCTGCCAACTCTAAGAGAATGTCGCCGACCGGTTCTCCAGATTCGCAGCGAATGACACGTATCGGCGTGGTTGGCAAATCCATTCCGGGCGCAGTCTCTGCAATACAGGCCACTGCCAAGGCGGCTGCGACCCTGTTCTGATAGTTAATCCCCTTTTGAGTTGCAACACCTCCGGCGGGATGAGCCTTTGGAAGATCGTTCATGAATGGTTGCCCTTCCAATCGTGTTTAGAATAGACGAAATTCCCGTCACATCCCCAAGGAACGGACCAGGGAATCGCCCTTATTAGCGGTCCTCTGGAATCTGGGTGGGATGAGCATCTTGCCACGCTCCCCACACGGCTTTTTCAATTCGATCAATCTCCTGGTCGGAGATTTCCGAAAAAGCAGTTCGTTTGCTCTTCGAAAGCCTGCCTTTGTTTTGCAAGATGAACCTTACAAGCAGCGATGCCCGGCGATTCGGCATATCGACGATATTGAGAACCGCGCGAAGAGCAGCATCGAAGACCGCCAGGAATCCGATCTCGTCTCGCAAATCGCGGTGAATAGTCTCCTCGATGCACTGATAAAGATATTCGGCCTGAGCCGTAGCGTCGAAATAGCGGTAGAGACGAGCGGTGTCGTTATGTACGACCATTCCCCTTTCCAGGTCAAGGTCATAACGGATGAAAGGCAGGATCGAATCTGAAAAGCGTTCCAACGCCTGGTCGTAGGCACGCCGGTCACGCAGCATTGCAGCGGAGACGGGAAACAGAATTCCAGGCGGCGTAAATTCAAGCCTGGCCAGAATGTGGTGAACAAGGAATCGGTGAATGCGGCCATTGCCATCATCGAAAGGATGGATAAAGACAAATCCGAAGGCGGTGACTGCGGCGGCCACAATCGGATCAATCCTTTCCTTGAGTTCGAGACGGCGAACCATCTCCATCCATGCATTCATCAAATCGGGCACGTCTCCCGGCTTCGGGCAAACGAAATGCACATTCTCGCTGTAGTCCGGAAGAGTTTGCGATACGAAGTTCTGAGCTGTTCGCCAATCCTTCTGCGCATATCGAGGATCGACAATTGCATTTTGTAGCTGAACGAAAGCAACTTTGTTTGTGGCATCAAAGGCCGAGGCTTTCATGAGAGCAGCGACAGATCGCTCTGTGCGGTCCTTACTCGGCGCTTCCCCTTCAATGGCAAAGGAAGACTTGGTTTCCTGGGTAAATAGATAGTGGACAGCATGAGCAAGGATCGCTGGATCACAACTCTTGACGATCGCGCTTGCCTCCTCGGCAAGCGCCTTTTTCATAAAGGCTTTGAGAGTATCTGTCCTGCGCACCAGCGGCGAGTACGCGCCGGAACCGAGGAGATTGTCGTTGATCCTCTGGCGGCGAACCAATCGGCGTGGTCCCGTGAGATGGATTTCGGGGTCGAGGAGGTCAATGTAGCCGGAGGGGATTACATCAGGAATGTTAAGCTGCCGTCCCATCAGAAGTTCATACAGATACCAGGCGCGACGCGCGAAGATGCTGGTGGGCTCAGAGCGAATCCAATCGTCCAGTTGACGAGTCTCAAGCGTCTGAAAGATGGCCAGATACACATCCAAGGCGATGGGTTCATAGGATCCTTTCATAAATAACATCCCATGATGAAGTTTGTGCTGGACATTTTCGTTCCTTCCTGCTAAAGCATAGTGGGAGACTCTTTTCTGGAGGATCCCGAGGGATGAAAGCCGAAATCGACTGGCGGGGTAAAAAGGAA
>DATDLS010000199.1:0-7770 GCA_036519195.1 Occallatibacter sp.
GGGCGCCGGCCCGACCGGCGCCCTGGCCGGCCGTTGCTTCCGGCGTGCTGCGGAAAAGCCCCTGATAACCGCGCGAGTGCCCGCGCGCGGGCAGAATCGGCTGCCGCGCGACAAAGCGCAATTTGCCGGCCCACTTCGAGGGCCGAGCAGCACTTGCTTGCGTTCGCTGACCTGGCTTCGATGGACATCGGGGCCCTCGCAGAGCACTCATCGGCTGCACGGGCAGAAATGACTGTCAGGCTTGGCCCCCCGTTGACCGCCTCGGCAGCTATTGCCAAGCCAGTCAACGCCCAGCCGGGAGAGCGCGAGACGGCATCGGCCGAGGCCCGCGACCGGGATCGCGACCGGGTCGCGACCGGGGATCGCGACCGGGGATCGGAGATCGGCCCCGGGCCACCTGAGCAAATCCTGGGGAATCACCCATCCAATCGTCCCGGCAGCCGACCTGGCGCTACCGCCAGTCGTCGTGGGCATTGGCCATGCCGTCATTCATCACGGTCTCAAAAGCCGTATGCTTCTTGATGAAGATGTCGCTGAAGGCCTTGTCCTGGCGCAGCAGAATGGCTTGCAGGCGCACCAGCTCGAGCAGCGCCAGAAACGTGGCGATCAGCGCACGCGTCGAATGCGTGTGGCTCAGCAGCCGGCTCAGCGAGACGGGCTTATCCTCCATGGTCAATCGCCGGCCCAGGAACTTGATCATCTGGCCCACGGTCACCGTGTCCTCTTGCACGTTGAGCACCGGCCGGCTTCGCGCGCGGTCCAGAATCTCGCGGAAGATGCGCACCAGGTCTACGGTGTCTGCGGCAATCTCCGGCTCGGCCCCGGCGTCGTCCTTGAACTCCCTGAAGCCGGGATTGGTCCACGTGGCGGCTTCCAGCATCTGCTTCTGCTGCAGCATCTGGGCGGCGTTCTTGAATCGCTCGTGCTCCAACAACCGTTCCACCAGCTCGCGGCGGGGGTCTTCGGCGGCTTCTTCCGGACCGCCTCCGGAGCGCGGCAACAGCATCTTGCTCTTGATGTGGATCAGCAGGGAAGCGGTATAGATAAACTCCCCGGCCACGTCCACGTCCGTCGCCTTCAGCTGGTTCACGTATGCCAGAAACTGCGCCGTGATCCGGGCGATGGGAATGTCGTAGATATCGATGTCCTGCTTGCGGATCAAGTCCAGCAGCAGGTCCAGCGGGCCGTCATACACCAGCCCTACGCTGACAGAAAACGGCGATTGTTCGGCGCTCTCGTCGCGCTTCTTCTGCGTCGCCGCGGCCTTGGCGGCAGCTTTGTCTTCGGCGACCGGGCGAGGGACCAGGACCAGCGGCGGTGCTTGCTGCTCGGCGCCATCGGTCTCCGCCTGCGGGGCGGAATCTTCGGGGGTTTCTGGGTTGGGGGAGTCTTCGGTCATTACGGTCTCGATTTCGTCGATCGTGTGCGCCCGGCTGCTACGGCATCCTCATCGCAGCGCGGACCTCGGTCATGGTCTGCTCGGCGCGAAGCCGTGCGCGGTCGGCGCCGTTTTTGAGAATAGAGTTCACGTCGGCTTCCGTGAAGCGCGCGCGACGCTCCTGGATCGGGTTCAGAATCGCGACCAGTGCGTCGGCAGCCCACCCTTTGCACTCAATGCAGCCGATACCCGCCGAACGGCATCCTTCATAAACCCTGGCCAGCGTCTCTCGAGTTGAAAATGCCTTGTGCAGATCACCCACGGGGCACTTGTCCGGGTCACCGGGGTCTCGACGGCGGACGCGTGCCGGGTCAGTGAGCATCGTCTTCAGCTTCTGTCGCACCACCGGCTCGGGGTCGCTGAGCTCGATGGTATTGCCATAGCTCTTGGACATTTTGCGGCCATCGGTGCCGGGCAGCCGCGGCGAAGGCGTCAGCAGCACTTTGGGCTCGGGGAGAACTTCGGCCGGCGACAAGCCTCTCTCTTCGGGCGACTGAGCATATGTTCCTGAAACCGGTTCCCCCTTTGGACGCGCTCTCCGCGTAAGCTCCTCGCCCTCGGGAACGGGCTGCTCGCAGCCGATGAGCGCAGTTGCCGGCTGAACGCGGGATGAATAAAAAGAATTGAACCTCCGCGCCAGCTCGCGCGTGAGCTCCACATGAGCCTGCTGGTCCTGCCCCACGGGCACAAACTGCGGCCGATAGAGCAGAATGTCGGACGCCATCAGCACCGGATAGCCAAGGAAGCCGTATGTCGTCAGGTCCTTGTGCGCGAGGTTCTCCTGCATTTCCTTGTAGCTCGGCACGCGCTCCAGCCAGCCAAGCGGGCTGATCATCCCGAGGTACATGGGCAGCTCGAAGTGCTGCTTGACGTGGCCCTGAACAAAGATCGTGCTCCGCGCCGGGTCGAGCCCCGCGGCCAGAAAGTCGAGCGCGACTTCAAGGGTGTTCGGCGCGATCTTCGAGGTGTCCGCATAGTCGGTGGTCAGCGCATGCACGTCGGCGATGAAGAAGTAGCAGTCGTAATCGTCCTGCAGCTTGACCCAGTTGGCCAGCGCGCCCATATAGTTGCCCAGGTGCAGCTTGCCGGTAGGGCGCATGCCGCTCAAGACCCGCGGCCGTGACGATGGGATTTCGGTTTCAGGCATTGCTTCTTGTCGCTTCCCTTGCTGAGGGGAGCATGGTCCGGAGATCGCTTCCTCCGGACCATGCTCCCAACAGATTCGTTCTATTGTACGGGGTCATCAGCTGGTGAAGCGCCCGCCGGCCTTAAACCAGCCGCAGTGCGAAGTACACGATTCCGAGCGCCGGCCCGATCAGCAGGCGCAGGACCGTGCCGCCGATCAGGATCATGAACAGGTAGCTTACCCACATGGGGATGCGGTCATAGACCTGCACGGCATTGTAGGGCAGCAGGTTACGGATCAGGTGGCTGCCATCGAGCGGCGGAATGGGCAGCAGGTTGAAGAAGAACAGGCTCACATTGATCTCGATGGCCAGAATACACAGCAGCACCAACGCCGGCAGCGCGGTAGGCAGGCCGACGGCGATTCCTCCACTGAACGTGGCCAGAACCAGCCCATGGCCTCCCGGCACTGCGATCGAAATCGCCGTCAATACCAGAAACGCGATCAGCGCAATCAGCAGGTTCGAAGCCGGCCCGGCCAGCGTGGTCAGGTTGTCATCGCGCAGAATCTTCTGGAAGTTGCGCGTAATCACCGGAGTCGGCTTGGCCCAGCCCACCAGCACGCCGCTGAACATGGTGAAGCCGATAAACGGTCCGAAGATGATCAGTGCCGGAAACAGCAGTGTCCCGATCGGGTCCACATGGTAGACCGGGTTGAGCGTCACCCGCCCTTGCATCCGCGCCGTCTGGTCGCCCAGGTACGACGCCGTCCAGGCGTGCGCGCACTCATGCACGCTGAGAGAAAAAATCAGCAGAACAAACTCGAAAACCGCGATCAAAAATTGAACAGATTGCAAGCCACTCTCCACATGCTGGAAAGCTCAGGTTAGCATGCAGGGTGCATTCCGGTTTATGGCTTGTCTCAGACCCGGTCGGTCGGAAAGCTTCCCACCGCTTCGCCCGGCGCCACTTTCTGTCCGCCCAGTACAATCGCGTGGCTGGCGATCCGCGCACCCTCGCCAATCTCCGTCGCCACCTGCGTCACATTTTCGTAGTTCTCCGCCGCGTGGGTGTGCGAGTAGATGCGCGCAAACGAGCCGATCACCGCGTTCTTGCCGATGGTGATGCCGCCGCGGTCATTCAACAGTACGCCCTGGCGGATGGTCGCGCCGTCGCCGATCTTGAGGTTGTAGCCCAAGGCCAGGTCGACGCCGGGAAAGATCTTCACGCTGGTCCCCATGTGCTCAAAAATATGCCGCCCCAGCATGCAGCGAAAGCGCAGGCCGAGCCAGAGATTGAGCCCGATCGGCGAGCGGTCAAACATCTGCCAGAACCACAGCAGCGGCTTGCGCTCCGCATAGCGCTGGTGATCCACATCGGAAAAGTACTCTGCCTCCAAGGTCACATTGGCCGAGTCCAGACTCAGCCCCAGGATATTCCCCGGCAGCTCGCTGGTCAGCGTCAGGTTCAGCTTGCCGCCATGGGGTCGGCCCAGGTAGAGCTGATAGAGCTGGTCGCGCACAATCTCCGCGCGCCGCTCGGGCGAGCTGTGGCGAACAAATTCATCATCGAGATACTGCAGCCAGCGGCGATAAAGCTCTTCCGCCTCGGGCGCCGGACGCGGGGTGTGATTCACGGTTGTCATACGCATTGGACGATACACCACCGGGCCGGGATGCATCGAGGGGGCTGGCGGGCGGATCCACAGGCGGACATCAGGCGGACCCGAATTCGAGCACAAAGGAAAACCCCGCTCCGGCCGGAGCGGGGTTTTTTGTTGCGTTCGGCCTCGCGGGCTCTAGCGCTTGCCCTGAATCGTCCTCCCGCCGCCGATGCCGCCCAGCTTTCTCGCCTGCCGCTTGGCGGCGATCGCATGCATCTCCAGGCCCATTTTCGACCTGTTGATGGACAGCTGAATCGCCAGGTTGATCAGGTTGCCGGTGCCCCAGTACAGCGCCAGGCCGGACGCGAAGTGCCACATGGAGAAGCCGAAGATCACCGGCATCATGATTGCCATCATGCGCCTCTGGTTGGGGTCCATGCCAGGCGAGGGCGTAATGAACTGCACCAGGAACATGCTGGCGATGATGAGCAGGGGCAGAATGTGCAGCGGGTCGGCGACGGACAGGTCATGCAGCCAGTACCAGTGCGCCTGGCGCAACTCGATCACGTTGGCCAGCACGCGATAATACGCGAAAAACAGCGGCATCTGGATCAGCAGAGGCAGGCAGCCGCCGTACATGTTCACGTTCTCCTCTTTGTAGAGGGCCATCATCTCGGTGTTCATCTCAGCCCGCTTGGGGTCGCTCACCTTGAGATGGGCGTATTTGCGCTTCAGCGCGTCTACCTTGGGCTGAATGCGCATCATCTTCAGGGACGATTTCATCATCATCAGCCGCGTGGGCAGCATCAGCAGGTTGAAGGCCACGGTGACGAGGATGATGTCCCAGCCCCAGTTAGGAACGCCATGCTCATTCAAAAAGCGAAGCACCCAATAGAGCGGTGTGGCCAGGATCGTCATCCAGCCGAACTGAATCAGCGGCTGCAGCGAGGCTCCGGTCGGATTGCCGTCCGCGCCGGTAGCGCGAATCGAAGCTAGCACATCCATGGCCTTGGGGCCGGCAAACAGACGCACCTTGGTCAGCCCGCTGGTATCGCCAACGGCAACGCCAAGCACGTCAGCCGGTTTCTTCTGGCTGTTGGGGTCGCTGAGGTCACTGGGCAGATTGATGCTGTTATGCAAGGTGACCACAGTAGTGTGTGCTGGATCCTCGGGCAGGAACGCAGCCGCGAAATAAAGATCGCTGATGGCCGCATATCCGTAGGACTGATCGAGCGTCGCATTGCCGCTTACTTTCGCCGAAGCCTGGTAGTCCTGCTTGCCGTCGATCGACCACGAGAAGAAGGACGGGGTGCGCATCTGGCTGCGGGTCAGCGACGAAGGAAGGAACTCTTCCATGTCGCCGAGTCCGGCCGGCCATTGGAGCAGTGAGCGCACCGGCGCGCCATTGCGCAGCACCTCGGCCTCCGCGCCGATTACGTAGCTCTGATCGAAGTGGAAGGTCTTCATCACGTCCAGCCCATTGGCCGCGTAGTGGAAGCTCAACGTTGTTGGAGCCAGCACCAGGGCGCCCGGCGCCGGCTGCTTGCCGTCAATCGTCACCTGGTAGAGCGCCTGATTCAATTGCGATGTCAGGTTGGACTCATAGGTGAAAAACGAGAGCGGCAGTCCGAATTGCGCCGCGGCCTGCGGTTGCACCATGTCCAGCGGCTTGCCCGCCGTGTCGCGGTACTTCTTCAGAATCCAGTGCTTCACCTGCGCACCGCGATTGCTGAAGACAATTTTGTACTGCTCGTTCTCGATGGTCGTCTCAGTCTCAAGAGCCGCTGCTACCGCGGGTGTTGCGGCTGCTGTCGAAGCGAACCCGGCTTCTGCCGACATCGTTCCCGGCTGTCCTAGGTCTTGAGCCCGCGTCTGCGACTGCGCCTGGTTCTCGGCAGGTGGTGCGGTCGGTTTGGGCTTGAAGAAAAACTGGTAGCCGAGCAGGATAACCAGCAGCAGCAATGAGAAGCCGATCGTGGTGCGCATGTCGCCCCCGCCACTGCCGCCGCCGGGGCCCTGCGTCTGAAGATTTGGATTGCGAATTTCTGCCAAAGGATACGTCCTATCGTACTGGGGCCTGTTCGCAGGCGCTCGGGACAAACGGCCATCCGGCCGATGCCTGTTCTATGGTAATGGTTCGCGGGGAAAAGGTATCTGCGCAGCTGCCGCAGGAGGCACCGGGTCAAGGCCGCCGCGCGCAAACGGATGGCAGCGTAACAGTCTCCACGTTGCCAGGCCCAGGCCGCGCAGAGGGCCATGGGTGCGAATGGCCCCCGCTGCATACTCGGAGCATGTCGGCAAATATTTGCATCCCCCCGGTCCCAGCGAATGCAGCGCCGGCGAAAGCCAGCGTTGATACATGGCGAGAGTGGCCAGCAGGATGCGCGTCATAGTGCAGGCGCTTCCTCAGACATGCGTGCCGCCTGAGCCCGCGCCTGATGAAGGATACGCACAATCTCCGCCTCAAGTTTCCCGAATTCGAGCGTCATGACAAACCGCCGCGGATGGAGAATCAGATCGAACCCCGGCGGGAGCAGATCCACATGGCGCCGCAGAGCCTCGCGCATGCGCCGTTTGATGCGATTGCGTTCATGTGCCTTGCCCAGCACCTTGCCTGCGGTCAATCCCACGCGCGGTCCGGCGGCGGGTGGAGCTCCGGCATAGGCTGGCCTCTGCCGCGCCATAAACCAGCTCATCGACGCGGACTGATGCTTGCGGCTGCCCGCATAGGCGCGCTGATAGTCGGCATGTCTTTGCAGGCGCGCGCCGGTCAACGACTGAATCGAAGTTCGAATCGGAGATTGAAGCGGGGAACCCGGCCCTGCCTCAGGTGAGTCAAGAGCCGGTCGCAGATTGCTGCGGGAAGTGCTGGTCATGCGATTGCCGGTTCCGCAATTGCCTGAATTCGTTTCAGCCGGAACGAATCGTCGCCGAAACCACTCCGGATCAAAATAAATCGGCAGGTAAATGCTAGTCGCGGAAGCCGGCGCTGACAGCCACACGCTTGCGGCCGACGGCGCGACGGCGGCTCAACACGGCTGCGCCGCTCTTGGTCTTCATCCGCGCTCGAAATCCGTGAGTTTTAACACGCTTCCGGCGATTGGGTTGAAATGTGCGCTTGGGCATAAAAATGCGCTCCTGATTCTTGAGTAAAATCTGTGCCTTGACGGCAAGTTCTAAGTATACCGCAGGTTGCGTACGGAAGCCAGCCCCAAGTGCGCGGAAGCCGGTCTGCGTGCGGTCCCGTATCAACAGCCCAGGCCACATCAAGCAGGCCTGCGCGGCATCAAGCAAATCCGCCGTGCAACCCGGTGGTCACCGGCAGCAATCTATTTACCAAGCACGCCGTTTTTCAAGCTCTGAAACTGAGCTACGAACGATGACTCTGGTAATCTTTCTTGAGAGCTTGAACGCCCGTTTGATTGACCCGCGCACCCAGTTTCACCACCGTTGGTGCAACTGGAAAAAGTCTCCGAAAGTTATGTGAATGAGGCATTGCAACGATCTCCAAATGTGCTACTATCGGGACCGTTCAAGAAAAGTTTCCCAGCGTCCCACGGAACGAATTTTTCCACGGCCTCAGATCGATGTTTTCAGAGGCAGA
>DATDLS010000200.1:0-6471 GCA_036519195.1 Occallatibacter sp.
GCCAGCATCCGTGACATCAATTCGGAACTGAGACGAACATGGTGAACGCCAGCCTTGATTGACCAAGGCCCCCAGCCGGGAACTTCCTTTCGTTGAGCGACCGCAATCACGCAGTCCTGATGCCAAGCGACTTTCCAATTCGCCCCCTCTCCTTTTATTGAAGAGAATGCCACGAACCGCGAAGCAATTCGAACCTAGCACTGGCTCCATCAGTCTGCGTACAGCACTTGAGCCTGCAAAGTCGCCTGATGGCCGGAACATCAAGCAAATTGCGCGCTCCTGCGTTTCCTGCATCGAGGAGATCACTGAATTCGCAAAGGGTTAGTGCATCGAGGCAGTCCGGAACGATTGCGTAGCCGTTTTCCGCAATCTGATCAAGTGCCTCAGTGCTTAATCGTGACATCGGCATCTCGCACTCCCTCCGCTACGAGAAAAGCCCATCCTGAATCTGGGCCAGTTCGACGGGCTCAGAGCAGGCTTCGTCGTCGTTAACCACATGGTTGCCACGACTGCTCACCGGATAGCACTGCATCAGCCGGGCATCGTAGGGCTTCAGCAGATCGGACACCGCGCTAGCATTCCTTTGGGTGCAAAGGCTAAACGCTCCAATCACGCTGCGGGGGGGTGGAGCAAAGCGCGGGCCTTGCCGATCAACAAAGACACGGGCTCAGACTTTGAGACCAAGGCACAGATCCCTGCGGACCGAGCTTCCTTCTCAGAGAACACGTCGCTGTAGTCGCTGAAAATGATTACTGGCACCGTAGGCATCAACGTTTTCAGAGTCCGAGCGGCGTCGATTCCGTTCATCACGGGCATGGACAAGTCCATCACAATCAAGTCAGGGTGTAAGACCTGAGCTTTTTCAATCGCGTCTTGTCCATTTTCCGCCTCCCCGCATACGTCAAAGTCCGCCTCCGAAGTGAACAGGCGGCAGAGTGCCTGACGGATAACCGCGTTGTCATCGACCACAAATACCATTTTAGCCATCGGGCGGAACCCAGCAATCTGAGAGTCAACCCCGGACAACGTAGTGCATGCGATTAATGTTGACGATTCGATGCCGGGAGTGCTCGGTGGGGTTAGCAGGAAAGTTTATAAAGAAGTCGTAAAGACGCCCAACGCAATCTCGCCTCTTTGGTATCGGTGGGAAACACTGAAAGAACAGCAGCATGACGCAACGTGCATTCGACTACCATGTGCGAGACGCACGCCTAGTCACCCGCAAGAACGCACACACCGACCTGAGAAATGGCTCCAGAGGCGAGCCTGTTCTCAATCGGCGAATCACCAGAGAGCAGGACGGAAGGTAAACTAGCGTTATGCGCAAGCGCCAGATAACGCCGAATCTGCTGGATGTTCCTTCGCAGGACGAAGGCTGGTTGGACCTCGACTGTCTCGCAGTGGTCGAGGTCACATCGGAAGACAAGGAGTACCCGGTGGAGTCTGCGTTGGCCGCAGCGGAAGTGCGCGGCTGGCGTGCCGCCGATTCCGGTACCCAAACTCTGCCCCGCATCAGGCGTTCGCTTCTCGATCTGCCCGGTGACCTCCGAAGGCATGGATTGTCCTTGTTCCCGCCACCACCTCGCCACTGTGCGGCACACCGCGAGGAATCAGATACTCCTCGCCAGCTTTGATAGGAATGCGCCTTCCGTCAATCAGTAATGTGTAGCAGCCCTGCACAACCAGCATGTACTCATCAAATTCATGGACATGCTCTGCGGAAGTTGCGGTCTGAGTGCAAGTCCAAAACGCCATTTGGCCTTGATCGGCTCCGTCAAACACATATCCTTCGACACCGGGAGTTGCCTGATTTGACCGGACGATTCGGTTCGCGGGGTTCCTCATGAACTCAGGAAAGGCATTCATGCTGGAGCATCTTACCGCAACCAGCGGTCTGCACACCTCCACATTCGTGAGCGATATCTGAACCACATCTTGTCTGCAAGCGCCGATTGCGGCAAGCTTGGCGCATGAATGAGCGCAGAGAGCAGGCCTTGGCGAAGTGGCGGGTTCTGGTAGGCGAGCAGGAGCAAAGCGGGCAGAGTGTAGCGGCGTTTTGCCAGAATCGGGAACTGGCTCAATCCCAACTTATTTACTGGAAGAGACGACTGCGGGAAGCAGCAAAGGCGCCGTTTGTAGAAGTGCAACTGGCGCAGCCCGGGGTAGAGCCGCGAGTGCAGGCTCGGGCATTGGGGAGTACAAGCATTGAGGTACGGCTCAGGAATGGTCGGAGCCTGATGGTTGCGGCTAGCTTTGACGCGCGTCACCTGCGGGCGTTGTTGGCCGTGGTGGAGTCATGCTAGGGCTGCCCAGTTTGCACACGCTGGATCATGCGCAAGGGGCGCGCATCTGGTTCGCGGCAGAGGCGACGGACATGCGATGCGGATTCGATCGACTGGCGGAGCGAGTACGGGCGGTGATCGGTCAGGATCCTCTCAGTGGTCACCTTTTTTTGTTCCGCTCACGACGAGGGGATCGACTGAAGATTTTGTTGTGGGAGCAAGACGGATTTGTTCTGTGGTACAAGCGCTTGGAATCTGGAGTGTTCAAGCTACCGCGGGTGAAAGAGGGCACGCACTCGTTGGAGTTGCGGGCCAGCGAGTTAGCCATGGTGCTGGATGGCATCGATGTTTCGAAGTTGAAGCGCGTACCGCGCTACGCAAGAATCAGCTCGGGAAACAAAGAAAAAATATTAAGCTGAGAAACTCACAGGCCTTGTGATTATAGTAAGCGCACGTTATGAGTGCGAAGTTGAACGACCTTCCTCAAGATCGCGAAGCGCTGGAAGCGATGGTCCGCTCGCTGATTCTGGAACGAGAGGAACAGAGGCAACGGGTTGAGCACGAGAGTGAGCGGGCGAATGATCTGCAAGGGGAAAGTCTGCGGCAAAGGAAACGCGCGGACGAACTCTACCTGGAAAACCTGCGCCTGCAACTGGAACTGCAACGCTATAAGAAGTGGTATTACGGACCGCGAGCCGATCGGCTAGCAACGAGTGCAGATCTGGCGCAGGCACTGCTGGAGTTCGGCGAGCAACTGCAGAAAAAGCCGATCCACCCCGAAGATGTACCCCCCAAGGCCGAGCCTGAGTACGAACTGCGGCGGGTGAAGCGACGCCGGGGACGACGGAACCTAGCCAACTTCGAAAATCTTCCGGTCACGACCCAGGTCTACGAACTGAGTGCCGAGCAGCGACTGTGCCCCTGTTGCGGAGTGGAGCGCAAGGAGATTGGCGCAGACGAGAGCTGGCAGATCGAATACATTCCTGGGCGCTTTGAGCGCCTGCACCACGTGCGCAAGAAGTATGCTTGCCCGGGATGTGAGAGCGTAGGCGAGAACCCACAAATGGAAGTAGCCGCCAAAGCAGAAGCGGCGATTGAAAAAGGCATGGCGGGGCCGGGCCTGTTGGCCTACATCGTAACGAGCAAGTTTTCGGACTACCTCCCGTTATACAGACTGGAAGACATCTTCGAACGCCAGGGTTTTGAGATCTCACGGGCGACACAGTCGATCTGGTGTGGCGACGTAGCGGATCTGGTAGAGCCCTTGTATGAGTTGATGGCGGAGCGCGTACGGCAGTCGCATGTGGTGGCCACCGATGACACGATTATGCCAATGCTCAGCGTGGGCAAGACGAAATCGGCGCGCATGTGGGTGTATGTCGGGGACGAGGCCCATGCATATAACGTTTTCGATTTCACCTTGAACCGAGGACGCGACGGACCGAAATATTTCTTGAGAGATTACGAGCAAGTGTTGTTGGCCGATGGCTATGGTGGATACGACGGCGTGGTGGCCGGCAACGCGATTACGCGCGCGGGCTGCTGGTCTCATGCACGTCGGAAACTCGTTGATGCCGAGAAGGTGGCGCCCGAGATTGCACGGGAGGCCGTGGGGTTGATCGGCGATCTGTTTCGAGTGGAAAGGCAGGCGAAGGATTTTTCTGTCGAGCAGCGTCTCGCCTTGCGCCGAGACAAATCGGCCCCGGTATTAGCCACTCTGCGGGAGAAGCTTCTGGAGTGGAAAGAGCAGCTGCTGCCGAAGCATCCCATGGCGGACGCGATCAACTACGCCCTGAATCAATGGGCTGAGCTGACCGTCTTTTGTAGCGACGGCGCGGTACCAATGGACAACAATGTTTCCGAACGCGAGATGAAGCGCATCATACTGAACCGCAAGAACTCCTTATTCGTTGGCAACCCTCGCGGAGGGCGAACCGCAGCGATCCTGGCCAGCTTAACCAGCACCTGTCGCCGGCACGAGGTGGATCCCCAGTTGTATCTCACGCAGCTGTTGATGAATCTGCCCCAGACGAAAATGAGCGAGTTATCCGATTGGCTGCCCGACCAATGGAAGATCCGTCACCTGGCTCGAATCGCAACCCTTCAGCGGTCCGTCCACCAGTAACTAACCTGTGGTTCGCGAAGCGCTCACATAAAATCCTCCGACCCAAACCTTACAAGGCTTAAAAGGCTGGAGGGCCGCCGATGCCGCAGCGTCCGCCGCGACAGCGGCTTAGTTGTGTGCTGGGCAATGCTCAACAGCTTGGAGGTGAAAGTCCTCTATCCGACCTGATGGAGGTGAAGGGTTAGCCAAACGCAAGGGCTATCGTCGCGAGGCGGGGTCTGAAGGAAGCGCGAGGCAAATGTGCGAGTCGATGGACAAAAACCGGGTATAAGGCGCGAGCGTCGGACGAGCGGGCGACTTACCGCAAAGTCCATATCCATCAAAGATGCGAAGCGTAGATCTGGCGACTGTGCACGGAAGGCGGCTGAGCTTACCCCAGGAGGTCTGTCTTGTGTCGCGCGAGCGACTGAGGTTGTCGAGAGGCAATCTGACCGCAAGGCAGAAGTCAGCAGAGGGCGTAGTAGGTCAAGTCGTCGGCAAGGCTAGTGAGGCACTCCGAAAACCGAAAGGTGGAGAAACGGATAGGCCGAGCCGGGAACGGGGATCGAAGGCCCGAACGAAAGGAGCGGTGAGTAGGACATGAATCTCAGGAACGACAAGCGGCAGAAGAACACCCAGGAAATCCTGGACTTCCATTCCGAACGGACGGGTGAAGCCCGGCCAGCCGGAGGGGAAGCGACCGAATCGGTCCCGACGGTACATGCACCCGAAAACCCAGCTAGCACGAATCGATTCATGGAGGGAGTATGTGAGCGAGAAAACCTGAAGGAAGCATTGCAACGGGTGAAAGGTAACAAGGGAAGCCCGGGAATCGATGGGATGACCGTCGACGAACTCCCCGGCTATCTCCAACAGCACTGGCTAGAAATACGGGAACAACTGCTGAATGGCACCTACAAACCGCAACCGGTGAGACGAGTTGAAATAGAGAAGCCAGATGGAGGAGGGATGCGCAAACTCGGTATTCCGACTACCCTGGACAGACTCGTTCAGCAAGCGGTCATGCAGGTTCTGCAGCGACAGTGGGACCCGACGTTTTCTGATCACAGCTACGGTTTTCGTCCGGGACGCTCGGCGCATCAAGCGGTGGCACAGGCGCAGAAGTATATCGCTGAAGGCTACGGCTGGGTGATTGATTTGGATCTGGAGAAATTTTTTGATCGAGTCAATCATGACAAACTGATGGGTCAGATCGCCAAACGGGTTGAGGACAAGCGGCTGCGGAAACTCATCCGGGCATTCTTGAATGCCGGGGTGATGGAGAACGGACTAGTCAGCCCCAGCGTGGAAGGGACTCCGCAAGGAGGACCGCTTTCGCCACTGCTAAGTAACCTCGTGCTCGACGAACTCGACCGAGAGCTCGAGCGCCGCGGACACCGCTACGTTCGCTATGCCGATGATAGCAACATCTACGTGCGCAGCGAGCAGGCCGGTCGGCGGGTGATGAAGAGCATTACGCGATTCATCACGCACCAACTCAAGCTCAAAGTCAATGAGACGAAGAGTGCGGTGGCACGACCGCAGGAGCGGAAGTTTCTCGGGTTCAGCTTTACTCGCGGTCCTGAGGTCAAGCGCGTCATTGCGCCGAAGGCCTTGGATCGCTTCAAGCGACGAATCCGGGAGATCACGCGACGGGCCAAGGGTGTCAGCATCAAGACGACGATGGCGGAACTGGCCTCCTATATGCGGGGTTGGCGCAGCTATTTCGGCTTTTGCGAGACGCCTGACGTGCTGGTCTACCTCACCCGTTGGGTCCGGCTGCGACTTCGAGCCGCCCTGTGGCGACAGTGGAAAACCTACCGTCGTCGCCGAGCGGCACTGACCGCACTGGGAGTGCGCCCGCGGCTAGCGAGTAACACCGCCGCCAGCGGTCGCGGTCCCTGGTATCTAGCCCGGGCCAAAGCCCTTTCGGTGGGGCTGTCGAATGCTCACTTCCGGTCGCTCGGACTTCCGCCCTTGGTCGAGGGCTGCTAGCGTAACCAATCGAACCGCCGTGTACGGATCCGTACGCACGGTGGTGTGGCAGGGGTCAGCGGGCGACCGCTGCCCCTATGCCGATCAAAC
>DATDLS010000201.1:0-35106 GCA_036519195.1 Occallatibacter sp.
CCGGGTCAATGTTCTTTGTTCGACAGTTTGGCTCTCTTCAGTTTCAGGATGATGAGCTTGCCATTGAACCAATCGAAGCTGCGCCGCACCCGGTCCACAAGGTTCCCACTTACTTTTTCAAGTTGGTTCATGTTGACTCGGGAGAAGAACTCGGCCGCATCAATCTGCGTGCCGGCTCAAGTCCTCACCTTGAACTCTGTGCCGGACATATCGGCTACGCCGTTGAAGCGGCTCACCGAGGACACAGGTACGCGTCGCGAGCACTCCGGCTTCTGGTGCCTTTGGCCAGTCAGTTACGAATCGATCCGCTTTGGATCACTTGCGATCCTGAGAACGTCCAATCACGCCGGACCTGTGAACTGGCAGGCGGAAAATTCGTAGAAATCGTCGATGTTCCCCCCACTTGCATCATCTGCCAAAATGGGCACCCTAAGAAATGCCGCTATCGGTTGACCACCCGAAGCGAACTGGGAGGATTACTCCGGGCTCTCGGCAAGCAAACCGTACCGACCAAGCACGCTTATGAGGGAATCTTTCGCTTTTGACATCCTTCCCTCCGTACGAAAGGAAGGAGATTCCTACGAGGGCCACCGGAGGCCCGGAGTGTTGAACCAAGTCGATCACGCCAGCCGGCGGAGGCTCCAGCGCCAACCCGACTGAAGCGATGCACACCGTCAACGTAAGAAGAATCCTTTTGCGCAGATTGGAACACCATCCTGACCGAAGGCCCTTCTTGTATTGGACAAGAGTGCGGCTTCGCAACCGTCGCCTCGCGCAAGTATTATGGCCTGACGAGGATCATGTATGGATTTCGGACTAAATGGAAAAACCGCCTTGGTGCTGGGCGGCGGGGGTGGACTAGGGCGCGCTATCGCGAAATCTTTCGCCGCTGAAGGCGCCAAGGTTGCGGTCGCTGGTGTCGGGTCAACTTCTATCGATGCCACGCTGGCGGAACTTCGTTCAATCGGCGGCAGCAGCCTCAGTCTCATCTGGGACCTGGCCGACCTGTCGGTAATCGACACCAATATTGCAAAGATTGAAAGCGAACTAGGCCCCGTGGACATCCTCATCAACAATACTGGCGGGCCGCCCCCATCCACAGCAGCCGGTCAAGATCCCGCACTCTGGTCCAAACAATTTCAGGCCATGGTTCTCTCCCTCATCGCCATCACGGACCGCGTCCTTCCCGGTATGAAGGCCCGTGGCTGGGGCCGCATCCTCACCAGCACTTCATCGGGGATTATCGCGCCCATCCCGAATCTGGCTATCTCCAATACGCTGCGCATGTCGCTGGTCGGCTGGTCGAAGACGCTCGCCCGCGAAGTCGCGAAAGACGGTATCACCGCCAACATCATCATGCCCGGACGCATCGCCACAGCGCGAGTCGCCATGCTTGACGACGCCCGCGCCAAGCGCGAAGGACGCAGCGTGGAACAGGTCGCCGCCGAGAGCGCAGCCACTATCCCCGTGGGCCGCTACGGCAAGCCCGAAGAATATGCCGACGTCGTCGCCTTCCTTGCCAGCACTCGTGCTGCCTACATCACCGGTTCCGTCATCCGCGTCGATGGCGGGATGACGACCAGCATTTAGGAAAGATCGAACAGATATGCCACTCGACAGCAAAACCATCGAAGTACTCAAAGCCGTCACGACCGCAACTCTCACCACGGTCCTGCTCAAGAAGGGCCTGCGCAACATCTGGCTGCGCGGCACCAAGCCTCTGCGCCCCGGCCAACCCCGCATTGTCGGACCGGCGTTCACGCTCCGCTTCGTGCCCGCACGCGAGGACCTCGCCATCCCCGAATCCTGGGCATCCCCCACCTCCACCCGCGCCGCCATCGAGTGCATGCCCGCCGGTTGTGTCGCGGTAGTCGACGCCATGGGCGTCACCGACGCCGGTATATTCGGCGACATCCTCTGCGAGCGTATCCGCGTCCGCGAAGTCTCCGGCCTTATCACCGACGGCGTCATTCGTGACCTCGCCGGAGTCCTCCGCACCAATCTGCCCGTTTGGTGCGAGGGCACGGCAGCACCCCCATCGGTCGCCGGCCTCACCTTCGTAGGCTGGCAAATGCCTGTCGCCTGCGGCGGCGTAGCAGTCTTCCCGGATGACATCATCGTCGCCGATGACGACGGCGCCGTAGTCATCCCAGCCGCGCTCCTCGACGAAGTCGTCGCAGACGCCGTCGAACAGGAAAAGCTCGAAGCCTGGATCATCGACGAAGTCCGCTCCGGGGTTCCGCTCCCAGGCCTCTACCCGCCCAACGCCGATACCAAAGCCCGCTACGCAACCTTCTGCGCCGGCCAGCCCAACGCCGAAGAGTAAACCGCACCTGACCGGAGCCAGCCGTGAGATCACCGAACCTGACGCCCTGCCGCACCGGCGACCATCTCTACCGCCGGATCGCGTGGCGCCTTATGCCGATCCTGCTCGCCGGATACATCATCGCTTACATCGACCGCGTCAACGTCAGCTTCGCCAAGCTGCAGATGATGGGCGACCTCAAGTTCAGTGACAGCGTCTACGGCATCGGGGCCGGCATATTTTTCCTCGGCTACTTCGCCTTCGAGATTCCCAGCAACATGATTCTGCATAAGGTCGGCGCACGCATCTGGATCTGCCGCGTCATCGTCACCTGGGGCATCGTCTCTGCGCTCACCGCTCTGGTCCACACTCCCGTTCAGTTCTACATAGCGCGCCTGCTGCTCGGCGTTGCCGAAGCCGGCTTCTTCCCGGGTATGATCCTCTACCTGACGTACTGGTTTCCAGCCCATCGCCGAGCCGCCATGGTCGCCCTGCTGATGGCTGGCAACCCGGTCTCCGGCATCATCGGCGGCCCGCTCTCCGGCTTCATCCTCCATCACTTCAGCGACACCCAAGGCATCGCCGCATGGCAATGGCTTTTCATCCTGGAGGCGGTCCCCGCGATCCTGTTCGGCGCCGTCATATTTCTGTTTCTCGATAACCGCGTCGTTGAGGCAAAGTGGCTGTCAGCAAACGAACGAGCCACTGTTGCCGCCGAGATTCACGCCGAAGCCGAAACGAAGTCCCATCTGTCGATTGGGTCGGTCTTCAAGAGTCCCAAGGTCTGGCTGCTCTGCGCTATCTTCTTCGGCATCGAGATGGGCTCCTACGCCGTCGGCTTCTGGCAGCCTACCATCATCCGCCAGACCGGCGTCAGGGACGCATTCACCATCGGCCTGCTCACCACCATCCCTTACGCCACAGCACTGATCACCCTGGTGCTCACCGGCCGCCACTCCGACCGCACGCGCGAACGCCGCTGGCATACCATCTTTCCCAGTCTTGCCGCCGCGGTCGGCTTCCTCCTGTGCACCCGGGCGGGGAGCAACACGCCTCTCGCCATGTTCGGCCTGGTACTGGCTGCTGCTGGTGTCATCACCGCGGTGGCGATGTTCTGGGCGCTGCCCACCTCGCTGCTCGGCGGCAGCGCCGCTGCCGCCGGCATCGCGTTCGTCAACTGTACGGGCAATCTCGGCGGCTTCTTCAGTCCCACCATGATCGGCGTCCTCAAGACCCAAACCGGCACGCTCAACTCCGGCCTGTACCTCATGGCCGGATGCATGGTTGCATCCTCGATCCTCATCTTCACGCTAGCCCCAGCCTCGGTCGTCAGCCTCGAGCCGCAGGAGGAACCTATATGACCACAGGCTTACGCAAAGGGTTGACCAACTACGGCGACCTAGGCTTTTCGCTCTTCCTCCGCAAGGCGTTCATCAAGGCGATGGGCTACTCCGACGATGCGCTGGAGCGCCCCATCGTCGGCATCACTAACACCTTCAGCGACTACAACCCCTGCCACGGCAACGTCCCCGACCTTATCGAGAGCGTGAAGCGCGGCGTCATGCTCGCTGGCGGCCTACCCATGGTTTTCCCGACCATCTCCATCGGCGAGACCTTCGCCCATCCCACCTCCATGTTCCTCCGCAACCTCATGGCGATGGACACCGAGGAGATGATCAAGGCGCAGCCCATGGACTCGGTCGTCCTCATCGGCGGTTGCGACAAAACGCTCCCCGCGCAAGTGATGGCGGCCGCCAGCACCGACCTTCCGGCGATCATCCTTCAAACCGGCCCTATGGTCGTCGGCAATCACAAAGGTGAAGTCCTCGGGGCCTGCACGGATTGCCGCCGCATGTGGGCGCAGCATCGGGCCGGCGACATAGACCTTGTCGAAATCGAAGCGATTAGCGGCCGCCTCTGCCCCTCGGTCGGAACCTGCTCCGTCATGGGTACGGCCAGCACGATGGCCTGCGTCGTCGAAGCCATCGGCCTCGCACTCCCCTTCAGCGCCGCCGCGCCAGCTCCACTCGCCGACCGGCGCCGCATCGCGGAAGCCAGCGGCAAACGCGCCACTGAAATCGCCATCGCCGGGACGCCCAGGCCCAGCGACCTCATCACCCCAGCCTCGGTCCGCAACGCGATGATCGTCCTTCAAGCCATCGGCGGGTCTACCAACGGCCTCATCCACCTCATCGCAATCGCTGGCCGCGCCGGTGTCCCCTTCGACCTCGACGCCTTCGATCAGCTAGGACGTGAAATCCCCGTCCTGCTCAACCTCAAGCCCTCCGGCGCGCGCTACATGGAGCACCTCCACCACGCCGGCGGCTTGCCCGCCCTCATGCGCGAGCTGACAGCATTCCTCGATCTCACTACCCCCAATATCTCCGGCGGGACCTTAGGCGACGCCATCGCCTCGGCCGAACATGTCCCCAATCAGGACGTCATCCGCAGCTGGGCATCGCCACTCAAACCCGAAGGCGCAATGGCAATCCTGCACGGCAATCTGGCGCCCCTCAGCGCCGTCATCAAGCACTCCGCCGCATCGCCGCACCTGATGCGCCACACCGGCCGCGCCGTAGTCTTCGACAGTATCGAAGACTTGACCAACCGCATCGACGATCCTAACCTCGACGTCACCCCCGATGACATCCTCGTGCTCCGCAACGCTGGTCCCAAAGGCGCACCCGGAATGCCCGAAGCCGGCTACCTGCCCATCCCCATCAAGCTCGCACGCCAAGGCGTCAAAGACATGGTGCGCATCTCCGATGCCCGCATGAGCGGCACTGCCTTCGGCACCATCGTCCTCCACATAGCACCCGAGTCCGCCGTCGGCGGCCCGCTGGCAATCGTGCAAAACGGCGATCAAATCCTGCTCGATGTCGAAGGCCGCCGCATAGAACTCCTCATCGACGAAGCCGAACTCGATCGTCGCCTCGCCGCCAGGGAACAATCCCCACCGCACCGCGAGACCCCGCACCGCGGCTATGCCAAACTGTTCGCCGACTCCGTCCTGCAAGCCGATCAAGGCTGCGACTTCGACTTCCTCCTGCGCGACGGCGCTCCCATCCCATCGAAGAAGGAACTCTAGCTCAATGCTTCTTGACCACACCGCACAAGGCGTCTTCGCCATCGCCGTCACCCCGTTCACCCCCGAGGGAGCAGTCGACTACGCCTCGGTCGACAGCATGACCGACTTCTACCTCCGCTCCGGCGTCACCGGCCTCACCATCCTCGGCATGATGGGCGAAGCCCCCAAGCTCGATCCCGCCGAATCCCTCGCGATTTCCAACCAGGTCGTCCGCCAGTCTAAAATCCCCATCATCGTCGGAGTCTCCGCCCCCGGCTTCGCAGCCATGCGGTCCCTCGCTCGCGGCGTCATGGAGGGCGGCGCCGCCGGCGTCATGATCGCCCCGCCGCCAAGCCTTCGCACCGACGATCAGATCGTCAACTACTACGCACAGGCGGTCTCCGCCATCGGCCCTGACATCCCCTTTGTCCTCCAGGATTATCCGCTGCTCCTCAGCGTCGTCATGACGCCGAAGGTCATCCAGCGCATCGTCAACGACAATCCATCCTGCGTCATGCTCAAGCACGAAGACTGGCCCGGCCTCGAAAAGATCTCCGCGCTTCGCAAGTTTCAAAGTGACGGCACTCTCCGTCCCATCTCCATCCTCACCGGCAATGGCGGCCTCTTTCTCGACTTCGAGATGGAGCGGGGAGCCGACGGCGCCATGACCGGCTATGCATTCCCCGACATGCTCGTCGATGTCGTCAGGTTCTCGAACGCAGGCCAGCGAGACGCCGCGCACGATCTGTTCGACGCCCACCTCCCGCTCATCCGTTACGAGCAGCAGCAGGGCGTCGGGCTCGCGGTCCGCAAGTTCGTCCTGCAAAAGCGCGGAGCGATCGCTCATGACTGTCAGCGCGCTCCAGGCACCACCCTTTCGACGATCGCAAAGTCCGAAGTCGACTATCTCCTAAGCCGTCTCGCCCGGCACGATTCACGAGCCAGGACACCACCTCGACCTCGCACGTAGAAGCGTGTTTCACGGAAGGGTTGGGGTTTGAGATATGTCCTGAACATACTGTCCTCCTTCAATTGGTGAAATGAAGGACGGCGATCCTATGCGGATCAAATCATTGGACCGGGTGGTGCAAACGAGGTGATTTTTGGCGACTGCTGCCGGCCGAAAGCCAGCATACTCTGCATATTCTCGAACTCCGCATATCGGCGTAATCGGGGCTCCCTCAGCCGCAGCAAGCGAGCCTGATCCCGCAGATCAGGCCGGCCTCACCCCTTGCGCTCACCGCCTTCGGGTGCTTCTGCTCTCCCGGGCCATGCCGCCCGCTCTGCGGGCCGGCATGGCCCGGCTCCCTATTCCGGCGGACGAAGTTTTCAAGCCAGGGGGATGACAAGAATACTCGCGACGGTCGAGAGCGCCTGAGGACCGCCTTAGCGCCAGCTGCGCCCGGCGTTGCGCCGCAGTTCTTTGAGAGGATAGCGTGTTCCGCGCCACTCCACGCCGTCCCGCGTGAGGGCCAGCACCGTTGAGCGGATGAGAGCGAAGAGCAGGATGGCCGTTGCGGGCGCGAACAACACCGCCAGCCAAGGCGAGGCCTGGGAGATGGGACGGTTGGCTTGATAGGCCAGGGCTATGGTTGCATAAACCAGCAGACCAGCCACAGCCGGCCAGCCGCCAAGCGCCATTGCCGCGAGCGGCAGAGCAATCTGCACCGCAAGGCCGAAGAAGGCCAGCAGCGCCAGGCCGGTACGATAGCGCAGGCCGGCAAAGCCGTTCTTTTCAAGCACGGCCACCAGGCCGAGCGCGCCTTCAATCCAGCGGACTCTCGCCAGGCCTGGACCCAGCACGAACCGCTGCCGGTAGCCGGCGCGCTTGATCTCCAGGGCCAGGCGCAAGTCTTCCACCACTTCCATGCGCACGGCGCGAAAACCGCCGAGTTGTTCATAGACCTCACGCCGGACCAGGCTGAAGCCGCCGGCACCGAAGAAGTCGCGCGCTCGGTGGTCGGCAACCCGCCACGGGCGGAAGTTCCAGAGCGACAGCGCCCCAAAAGCGCCCATCACCGCGGCCTCGGCAACGCTCTTCAGATCAAGCGTATAGGCGAGCACCAGGTGATCGGCCCTGTCTGCCTGAGCGAAGCCCAGCCCGAGGGCGATGGCACGCGGATCGAATTGCATGTCCCCATCGCTGAACAGGAGCCATGGAGCCCGGGCGCGATCTGCGCCGAGGGCGAGCGCGTGCGGCTTGCCGATCCATCCCTCAGGCAGATCGCGGTTGTGGATCACCTCGAGCGTGTGGGGCGAGCCGGCCGGGAGAGCCTGAGCGGCCACTCGATCCATGCGCGAGCCGGTGCGATCCGTGGAGCGGTCGTCGATGGCGATGATTTCCAGACGCACTCCTGAAGAGCCAAGCAGAGAGCTGAGCGTGGCCTCGATCGCTTGCTCTTCGTTGCAGGCCGGAACAACGACTGTGACATCCGGACCCTGGGTCGCGTCGAGATCCGGCAAAGGCATGGCCCTCAGCGTGAGGTCAGGCAGGGTGGGCACGCCGCGGATGGCCCCGATCGCCTTCACCAGCCAGCCTGTGGCCAGCAGCAGGTTCAACGCCGCGATGGCGTCTGCCACCAGGTAGTGAGGAGTCATGGTGCGAGTCTCGGACCGCCGGCAGCACTGCTGCCGGATTCAATTGCATCGTCGAGAGAGGGCGCGAACCGCGAGCCGAGCAAAAGAATGGCCGCCGAAATGACCAGGAAAATTAATGTCACGCCGAGGCCGGTGCGGAGGTTCGAACGGTCCGAGATCGCTCCGATAATCGTGGGAGAAAACGTGTCGCCGAAGGCATGAATGCAAAAAAGGTTGAAGGAGATTGCGGTTGCGCGCACCGGAGCGGACACCGAATTCACCAGGGCAGCATTCAGCGGGCCGGTATTGAGGAAGAGAAAAAACTCGGTGACCAACAGTGCGGGAATGGCCCAGGCTTTGGGGCCGAAGAAAACGACCATTCCGCAGGGCAGCGTGAGCGCGACGCTCCAGAATGAGAGCAGGTAGAGCGCGCGGTCGTTGGTGCGCAGCCAGCGCTGGGCTATCCAGCCGCCAACCAGGGTTGCGGCGATGCCGTCGACGACTGTGATGGCACCGACTGTGAGGCCGGCGTTGCCCAGCGACATGCCGGCAAAGCGCTCGAGATAGGTCGGCATCCAGGCGGAGATTCCCCCCATGGCGAATGTCAGGGTGGCGAGACCGAAGGTCGCGGTCAGAAACGCCGGGTTGACGAACAGTCCCCGAACCGTGGCGCGATTGGCCGTTAACCGGACGTGGTCGCTGGCGCCGCGTTTCGGTTCGCCGGCAAGCCAGCCATAGAGTGCGGCGATGAACAGGCCGGGAACGCCGCAGATAAAGAAGGGCGCGCGCCAGCCCCACCTGGGGCCCATCTGGCCGGCGGCCAGGTAGCCGAGGGCGGCGCCGACCGGGATGGCGAGATAAAAGATGGAGAGAATTCGATTGCGGTCGCGTTCCGGATAGAAGTCGGCCAGTACGGCGGGGGCGAAGATCCCGAATGTGGCTTCGCCTACGCCGACCAATGCGTGGCGTACGAAGAGGGTCCAGTAGCTATGGACCCAGGCGGTGGCCAGCGTGGCCAGGCTCCACAGGACGGCTCCGCCGATGATCAGCGGCTTGCGGCGGAACCGGTCGCCGAGCCAGCCGGTCAGAGGCGCGGCAACCATGTACATCACAAACAGCGCGGTGGTCAGCCAGCCCATCTGCTGGTCGGTGGAATGGAACTCGCGCTGGATCAGCGAGACTTCGCCGGGCAGGATGTAGCGGTCAATGTAATTGAGCAGGTTGAGGGCGATCAGCAGCGCCAGAGTGGCAGCCGCCGGGCTCCATGCGATCCGCTGTGCTTGGGTTGGTCTCGACAATCGGCCTCGGCAGAGAAAACATTGGCTGGACCGAGTGTACACAATCGGCGGTATACGGGCTCTCAGGCAGCCGGGCGCGGCCAGCGGGCTTCGACGGTGGTTCCGATGCCGCCGCGGGGGCGGAACACGCCCTTGACCACTGCCCAGACCGGATCGGTGGCCTTCACGACGTCTTCCAGAACCTGGTTGACGATGTTCTCCTGGAAGATGCCCAGATTGCGATAGCTGAACAGATATTCCTTGAGCGACTTCAGTTCCAGGCATCTGGCCCGGGGCATGTAGCGGATGGTGAGCAGGCCAAAGTCGGGCAGGCCGGTCTTGGGGCAAACCGAGGTCAATTCCGGATCGTCGATGAGGATCTCGTAGCCCGGAAACTGATTTCGCCAGGTCTCAATTGCCGGGAAGGCGAAGTCGAGTCCGGCCTTGGCGTGTTCGTCGGTGTAGGGTTGCTCGAAGGCCATATTTGGTTATTGTACCGAGAGCGACCATCTCCGACCAACCTCCTCTCCACGAACAGATTATGAGAGGTCTTTCTCGATTTTCTGCTCCCTTCAGGGCGGTTTTCGACTCCTATATACTGACCTAGGTTGAATGAATGGAAGACAAAAAGCAATCAGGCCGGCTCTGGCTCTGGCTGGGCGCGGTGTTTTTTGTGGTTGTCATATTTTTCGTCACGCGCTCTTTGACGCGGGACCGTCTGCCGGTGCGCGCTGTGCGCGTCAGCCGGCAGCCGCTTGTCAATACCATCAGCACCAATGGACGAGTCGAGCCACTGACGAATTACCCCATCTACAGCCCGGTTTCAGCGACGGTGGAAACGCTTTACGTTCAGCAGGGCGACCGGGTGCCGGCAGGCAAGCTGTTACTGCAAATGAATGACGTCCAGGCTCTGGCCCGCGTGGCGTCGGCTGAAAGTGGCTTAAAGTCGGCCCAGGCTGCACTCGACGCAGCAACCCATAATGGCAGTTCGCAGGAACGGCAGGCTTCGGCCTCTGACATTGCCAAGGCGCGGATTGACCGCGACCAGGCTCAATTCGATCTGACGGCGTTGACCAAGCTCAAAGCGACCGGAGCCGCTTCGGCCAGTGAAGTTTCTGCAGCACAGGAGCGTTTGGATACGGCCGATGCCGGGCTGCACGCCGCTGAACAAGGAGCACAGAGCCGCTATGCTCCGTCAGACGTAGCGCGCGCCCAGGCTGCGCTGGCTGACGCCGAGGCCTCTTTGGCCGCAGCGCGCGATGTAGAAGCCAAGACGGCCCCGCGCGCGCCCATTGCGGGAACGGTCTACAGCCTCGGCGTGGGGCGGACCGAATTTGCCGAAGAAGGCAGGCTCTTAATGCAGATTGCCGACCTGCGTAACCTTCGGGTTCGTGCCTATTTCGATGAGCCGCTCATTGGCCAACTGGCGGTTGGGCAGTTCGTGCAGATCAAGTGGGACGGCGATCCCAAGCCGGGCCACGTCTGGCTGGGCCACGTAGCGCGCACGCCGACAACCGTCGTGGCTTACCCCCCCCGCACGGTGGGCGAAACGCTGATCGACATTGACGGTGGCGACGGCGGTCTTTTGCCTGAAACCGATGTCACGGTCACGGTGACGACGTCGAGCCAGCCCAACGTGCTGACCGTGTCCCGCGAAGCTCTTCACGTTGAAAATGGCCAAACCTTCGTCTTCAAAGTCGAGGGCGATGAGCTGATCCGGACCCCGGTTGTTGAAAGTGGTCTGCCCACACTCACCCTCGCCCCCATCCTTTCCGGGCTCAAAGACGGCGACGTTGTGGCCACCGGTTCTACGACTGGACTGCCTTTGCAGGACGGCATTCCTATCAAGGTCATGCGGTGAGGCTCGCTCGCGTGCTCACTACGGCGCTCTGTCCCGCATTGGTGGCGACAGCGATGCATTTTGCAGGGCCGGCTGCGGCCTGGGCGGAAACTCCACCGCCTTCCAAAGCGCTTGCCGAGGCGTATCGGGACTTGCAGGAAGGCGAGGCCGACAGAGCACTGGGCCTGCTTGGCGCCCAACCAACATCGGGCCCGGATGCGGCTGAGGCCAGCAATCTGCTGTGTCGGGTGCGCTATACGCTCAAGCAGTGGGACGCGGCCATCAGCGCCTGCGAGCAGGCTGTCGAGCTAGACGGAAAGGACTCCGAATACCACCTCTGGCTGGGGCGCGCGCTGGGCGAAAAGGCCGCACGCGCCACGTTCCTCACCGCGTATTCGCTGGCCAAACGGACCCGCGCGGAGTTTGAGGAGGCGGTCGAACTGGACCCGCGCAACGCAGGAGCGCTGGCCGACCTGGGCGATTTCTATCGGCAGGCGCCCGGCGTGCTGGGCGGCGGCATCGACAAGGCCAAGGCGGTTGCGATTGCGCTCGACAAGGTGGATACGACCCGCGCCGAGATGCTGCGGGGGCAGATTGCCGAACAACAGAACGATTATGCCGCGGCCGAAGCCGCATACAAGATGACGACCGGAAGCGGGCCCGAGCAAGCCACCGGGTGGGCATCCTTGGCCGGCTTTTATGCGCGCCGGCAGCGCTTCGACGAGATGGAAACAGCGGTCAACGACATTGTGGGCGCCGCGGCGCATGACAAGCATGGCGGCGTGGCCCTCTATGATGGGGCTGGGTTGCTGATAGAGAGCAAACGCAACCTCGCACTGGCGGCACAAATGCTTGAAAACTACCTGGCTGGTTCGGCCAAGTCGGAAGAGGCTCCGGCTTTTATCGCCCACATGCGACTGGCGCGGCTTAAGCGGCAGCTGGGTGACCCGGCGGCTGCCGGCCACGAGCAGGCCGCAGCCCTGGCAATGGCGCGGGAGTACAACCCGGCGCAGGATGAGAAGACGCATCGTTGAGGCGGTTTACCCAGACCGCGCAACAAACTGAGCAAGGTGCAAAATAGCAAGGTGCAGAACCGATTGAGTCCCGTGAAATTCGCGTCTAACCCGCGCCCGGCACAGCTCAGGCTGCTCATGGTCGCAACTGTCTCGGCATGCGCGATGCTCGCTGTGCCGGAACCTTCCCCGGCCCAGGTCTCGCTCACCACGGTCGTGGAACTGGCGCAGAAGAACTCGAGCGCTGTGAAACTGGCCGAAGCCGATATGAAGAAAGCACTGGCTACCTTGGCTGAAGCCAAGGATGTCTATATACCGAATGTGGAGCTTGGCTCGGGACTTCCGGCCGTGCCTACGGTGGGCTTCACCGGGGGGGTACCGTCGCTCTTGAGTGGCACCGTGCAGTCAGAGGTTTTTAATATTCCTCAGATCAAATACATTCAAGGAGCCAGATTCGGAGTCAAGGCTGCCACTCTCAATCTCAAGGATGCCCGCGAGCAAGTGGCTCTCGATGCCTCGACTGCCTACATTGAACTGGACACATTAGACCGTGAACTGGACGCCGTTCATTTGCAGGAGGGCTTCGGGGACCGCCTGGTTGCTATTGAGCAGGAACGCACCGAGGCCGGGGTTGATCCGTTGAGCGAACTGCTGCAGGCGCGCCTGACAGCGGCCCAGCTCCAGCTCCGGCGCCTGCATCTGGAGGCGCGGGTCGGAACACTTGCCGTAGAGCTTGGCACGCTTACGGGGTTGCCGGTCGGCTCAGTCCTCCCGGATAGCGCAAGCCTTCCCGAGATTCCAGCAGTGAAGGCAGACCATGCAGGACACACCACCACCGCCATCCAAACAGCCGAGATGATTGCGCTCTCCAAGCAAAGGGTGGCGCGTGGAGCCCTCATGGAAGGGTTGCTTCCGCAGATCAGCTTCAACGCGCTCTACAACCGCAGCACCACGATCCTGAACAATTTCAACCTGTACTACAACCAGGCCCATCCGATCCCAACCAACAGCTTCACCTCGGGATTCAATATTCAGGTCCCGCTGTTCAGCTTGGCGCGGGGCGCCAAAAGCAGGGAGTCTGCGGCCGACGCGCTTCGCGCCACCGTCGAAGCCGAACAGGCCCGGCAGCAGAACGATATCCAGATCGCTTCGCTCACCGGCAGCCTTCGCGAGTTGGATACCCTGGCAGAGATCGCGAATCTCAAGCAGCAGATCGCCGGCGAGCAGCTTAAGGCGGTGCTGGCGGAACTCGAACAGGGCAACGGTGCCTCGAGCGGATCCGGCGCGACGCAGCAACTGACCCCCAAAGCCGAACAGCTGGCGCGCATCGACGAACGTCAAAAGTACCAGGACGCCCAGGACGCCGGACTGGAACTGGCCAAGGCCCGGCTCGGCCTGCTCCGCGCCCTGGGCCACATGCAAGACTGGCTCAACGAGCTGCACACCAGGTAGCCGGACGAACAGCTGGCGGTCCCCGGAGCGTGGATTCGCGCTGATTCTGGACGCGTTAGGGCCTGAATCAGCGCTTTGGCGGGGCAAACCTGGCGCCGAGCAACTGGCTCGAAATCAGTGAACCTCGATGGGCCTCCAAGCGGCTCAAACTGAGGGGGTAACTCCTTGCAACAAAAACATTCCCGATTCCACCGGGTTGAAACTACCGGAATGGTAGAATTGTAGGGATGCCTATACCCCTGAAGACGCTATTACTGAATCCGCCCTCGTTCGAGAATTTTGACGGTGGCGCGAGTTCGCGCTGGCCTGCAACGCGCGAGATTGAGTCCTATTGGTACCCGGTATGGCTGGCTTACCCGGCTGGCTTGCTGGAGGGTTCGCGCCTGCTCGATGCGCCTCCGCATCACGTCTCTGCAGACGAAACCATCAAGATCTCGAAAGACTACGAGTTCCTTGTGCTCTTCACTTCGACGGTCGGCTGGGAGGGCGATCAGCGGCTCGCCGAGGCCATCAAGGCCGCCAATCCGCCAATCAAGATTGCATTCGTGGGCCCGCCGGTGACCACTTCGCCGGAGAAGGCGCTCAATGAGTGCTCGGCCCTCGATTTCATCTGTCGCCGCGAGTTCGATTATTCAGTGGTGGAGTTTGCCCAGGGCAAGCCGCTGGCTGAGATTCTGGGCATCAGCTATAAGCAGGACGGCAAGATTGTTCACAACCCGGACCGGCCACAGGTGGAAGACCTGGACGCCATGCCGTGGGCAACCAAGATCTACAAGCGGGACATGGATGTGACGCGCTACAACGTGCCCTTCCTGCTGCATCCCTATATCGCGCTCTACTCCACGCGCGGCTGCCCGGCGCAGTGCACCTTCTGCCTGTGGCCGCAGACATTGAGCGGACATGCATGGCGCAAGCGCTCGACCGATGACGTTGCCGCGGAGCTGAAGTGGGCCAAGGAAAACTTCCCGGATGTGAAGGAGTTCTTCTTTGACGACGACACGTTCAATATCCAGAAGGTGCGCACCATTGAACTTTGCGAAAAGCTCAAGCCGCTGAACCTGACCTGGAGCTGCACCTCGCGCGTGACCACCGACTACGACACGCTGAAAGCGATGAAAGAAGCCGGCTGCCGGCTGCTCATCGTGGGCTTCGAATCGGGCGATCCGCAGATTCTGAAAAATATCAAGAAGGGCGCAACTGTCGAGCGCGCGCGCGCTTTCGCCAAGGACTGCAATGATCTCGGACTGACCGTTCACGGCGACTTCATTCTCGGCCTTCCGGGCGAGACCAAGGAGTCGATCCGCAACACGATCAACTTTGCCAAGTCGCTGGACGTGGAGACGATCCAGGTCTCGATCGCTCACGCTTACCCGGGCACCGAATTCTATGACTTCGCCAAAGCGAATGGCTTCATCGTCAACAATGGCGCCATGATGGACGAAGGCGGCCACCAGATGGCGCACATTGAGTACCCTGGTCTGCCTACCGACTATGTGCTCGAAATGGTCCATCGCTTCTACGATGAGTACTACTTCCGTCCCAAGGCTGCTTTCCGCGTGATTTGGAAAGCGGTCGTCAACCGCGATGTGCCGCGACTCTACGTCGAGGCCAAGGCTTTCCTGAAGCTTCGTGCGCAACGCAATAAGATGGTAAAGGACGCGCGCAGCCACCAGCCCGACCCGTCGACCCCTGCGAAGGCCGGCGCTTAGACTTTCCCACACCCGAATGAAAAGGGCGGACGCTTCGGCGTCTGCCCTTTTCATTCGGGCCTTGGCATTACCTGTGGGAATCGAATCCTATCGGCAAACATCTAATCGTCGATGGCTGCTCAAAGACTGTCGCCCCATCAATACATGATCCTGGGTCTGGTCGCCTTGTGCGCGCCGCTCGGCGACACCTGTCTGTCGCGCGGTATGACGGCGTTGCCGGCTGTTTCGCTCAGCCATCCAGCCACGCTCATCGCTGCGGTCTTCACTCCGTGGATCGCTCTTGGCATCGCACTGCTGATCGGGTTCTTCGCCTCATATCTGACGGCGTTGTCGTGGGCAGATTTGACGTTTGTGCTTCCGGCAACCGCATTCGGCAACGTGATTGTCGCCGTCCTCTCGCGTTTCTGGCTGCATGAAGCCATCTCTTGGCAGCGCTGGCTGGGCGTGGGGCTGATCACGGTGGCCGTGGGTTTCGTCGCCCATGGGCCTTCGCTCACGGAACGGCCCACGGCGACCGGCGCCGCGCCGGAGGAACTCGTCGTCCCCTCTCGATCGGCCGGGCAGAATTATGACTCAGCTTTGGCCGGAAAGGAGTCGGTGCGATGATGGAGCCCTTCTCCTCCACGCCCGTCAATCCCTGGATTGCGACTGCGATGATTGCCGCCGTCATTTTGTTGTCAACCACAGGCGAAGTGCTTACGGCGGCCGCCATGAAATCGATCGGCGATCTTGACGACATCCGTGCCCGCTCCGGCATGAAGGGCGCCATTCACGCGGTTGTGAGCTGCCCCCTGTTTTTCGCCGGCGTGGGCTTTCTGGCGCTGGCGTTTTTCGCGCTCCTGTTTGCGCTCAATCATTTGAACCTGAGCCTGGTAGCCCCGGCCGCGGCTTCGCTCACGCTGGTCACCAACGCAATTGCCGGCAAATTCTTTCTCCAGGAAAACGTTGACCGGCGACGGTGGATTGCGGCGGTGCTGGTCTCGATCGGTATCTATTTTCTGGCGCACTGAACGGGGACAATAGCCTGCTCAGATGACTGAGCCAGGAGAAGCGCGGAAGTACGCATCAGAAGCAAAACGAGTGCCGTCCGATGTCAGCGGGTCCGAGGGGACAGGAAACGCATCAAGCCCTGAGGCTTCAAGTCGGGAACGAGAATCTTTCTGGGCATGGCCGCCGCCGAACATACCGCTTCAGCGGCCAGATGGCCGCTGCGCGCGCCGCTTTCCATCGTTGAGGGCCAGCCGGTCAATACCCAGTCGCCGGCGAGGAACAAACGGGGCCAGGGCGACTGCACATCGGGCCGGTAAAGGTCTATGCCCGGTGGCACGCCGAACGTAGCGCGCACTTCCTTGACGAGCGCGACCTTCACCAGCTTCGCTTCCTTGACGCGCGGGAAAAACTCTTCAAGTTCGCGCAATGCCTGCGCGATTGCTTGCTCGCGCGGCAGAGCGGCGAAAGCGCGCGTAGCGCTGACGACCAGCTCGATGTAATTGCCGCCGCGGCCCTGCAGCAGGGACTGGTTATACATCCAGTGAATCTCGCGGTCGAGAAGTACGGCGTGTTCGAGCTCAGTGATGGCGCGGTCAAACCAGAGATGCACGCTGCAGATGGGCCAGTGTTGGTGGCGATCAATCTTCGTTGCCAGCGCATCGACTCCGCAAACCGGAGGCAGGAGAGGGAGCAGTTTCGCCATGCCCTCAAACGGGAGCGCGACAACGATGAAATCCGAGAGCAGCACATCGGTCGGCGTACGTAGGGAGCGCATCGTAACCGTCCATTGCGAAACTTCCTCGTCCCAGTCCGCACCTTCGACATTCGAATTGAAGAGCACGGCGCCGTCGCGCGCTTCAAGATAGGACGCGACCGGCGCGTAGAGTTCGCTCAGCGGCAGCTTGCTCATGCCCATGCTGCCGGCCAAGGCGGAGTTCATGAACAGCTCGCGAATCACTTTGGCCGCATAGAGCAAGCCGATCTGATCGATCTCCGCGTTCAGGGCGCTGGCGATGACCAGGCGCCAGAAGCGGTCGAGCGCGCCCGGCGTCTGCTTGTGGCGGCGCAGCCAATCGCCCAGGCTCTCGGTCGAGTCGTGCGGGATGGGCTTCATCATGGCCCGGAATGCGCGGCCCAGGGAGAGCTTGTCCCGAAGCGAGAATGCCTGGGCGGTCATCAGCCTGGGCAGGCCATGCAACGGCGCAGGCAGCCAGCAGGGACCAAGCTTGGACTGACGGCCACCGGGCTCAATCATGGTCATGGCGCTGGTCCAGTGAATACGATCGGCGACACCGATGCGCTGGTAGAAGCCCTGTAGATTGGTACAGCAGCCGAAGAGCACGTGCTGGCAGTTGTCGATGACTTCGCCCACGCCGGGATGCAGGTAAGACGATGCGCGTCCGCCGAGGTAGCCGCGGCGCTCGACAAGGCGCACCGAAAACCCGGCCTCGGCAAGCGCGCAGGCAGCGCTCATGCCGGCAACCCCACCGCCGATGACGGTCACAGTCCGGGCCAGTTGCTCGACCGATGCGCTCAACCCGCGATCCTCACCCAGGCCATCTTCATCATGCCGATGACCAGGATTGTGAGCTTGTCTCGAGTGGGTACGCTGGCCCGCTTCGAGAACACGTCGAAATCGGCCTGCTCGATTCGTTTGAGCAGCGCGTGATAGATTTCGACCAGCACGCTCAGGGCGGGGCGGCTCTCGCTGTCAATCAACGGCATCAGCGTTTCGGCAGACCGATAATACTGTTCGGCGCGCCGGCCCAGATCCTTGAGCAGGGCGCGTTCGTTCGCACTGGGCGCGGAACCGGCGCGGCGATCAAGCAGCGAAGCCACGGACACGTGGTGCGTCTTCAGGTCTTCAAGCGGCAGATAGACTCGACTGCGCGCGGCGTCTTCGGCGACGTCGCGAAGAATGTTTGTCAGTTGGAAGGCGATTCCGGTTTCTTCGGCGAGCTTCTCGGCGCGCGGATCGGTATAGCCGAAGATGCGAATGCAGACCAGGCCAACGACCGATGCCACCAGATAGCAATAGCGATAGAGATCGGCAAAGGTTTGATAGGTATCGGGCACGCCGCTCGGGGCCGAATCAAGGTCCATGGCCACGCCAGCAACCAGGTCGTCGAGCAGCGACAGGGGAATGCTGTAGCGCGCGGTCGCATCGCGCACGGCGAGGAAGACAAGGTCGCGGGTGGAAGCGCCCCGAGCAGCGGCGTGCCAGGAAGCGAGCCAGGCATTGAGGCGCGCACGCCGCTCATCAAGGGCGACGGTCTCATCGTCGGCAAGGTCGTCGGCCTGGCGCATGAAGGCGTAGATGGCGCAGATGGCATTGCGCCTGGGCCGGGGCAGGGCCACAAAAGCGTAGTAGAAATTCTTCGCTTCCCGTTTGGCGATGGCGCGGCACTGGGCGTAGGCCAAATCGAGTTGCGCGTCATTTGCCGGCTTCACCGAGCCCATTCGATGTCGATCCACTTGGGGTTCCGTGCTCAATCCGACTGCTCGGCTCGGCCCGCGCTCTTGCCGAGGCTCATAAAGGACAGCAGCTTGGCGGTGACGGCGCGTAGCGCGAGCCAAGCCTTGGTGGTCTTGGAAATGGCAGGCCGCGCGCTGAGCACATCATAGTCGCGCAGTTCGATGGCGCGCAGAATCTCCAGGCCGCCGCGGCTGAACAGATCGAGGTCAAGTGCGAGGTCGCGGTTGACCATGCCGATCAGCGGCAGGCCCTGGTGAAACAGATCGCGCGCATAGCCTACTTCCGACTGCATGAGGCGGCGAAACTCAGCTGTAGCAATGCCTTCGGCGATGCTGGCCTCACTGACACCGAAGCCTCTCATGTCGTGCTCTGGCAGATAAACGCGACCACGCGCGTAGTCTTCGCGCACATCCTGCCAGAAGTTGGCCAGTTGCAGGGCCGAGCAGGTGGCATCGGAGAGGCGGAACTTTTCTTCATCCGCTTCGCCGCACGCGTAGAGCACCAGGCGGCCGACGGGATTGGCCGAATAACGGCAATACTGAAGCACGTCTTCCATGGTGGCATAGCGGGCGACGGTCTGGTCCTGGCGGAAGGCGATGAGCAAATCAGCGAACGGCTCTTTGGGGATGGAGCATTCTCTGATGGTTTCCTCGAGCGCCACAAACACCGGATGGCGGGCGTTGCCGGCGTAGCAGGCATCGAGCTCCTCACCCCACTGATCAAGCAGAGCGAGGGCCTCGGCGGCGCTAGGGACCTCATCGCCTAAATCATCGGAGACCCGGCAGTAGGCATAGATGGCGTGGAAATGGGGGCGCAGTGGCTTGGGCAAAAACCAGGTGGCTACGTGGAAATTTTCGTAATGCGTTTCGGCCAGATGCCGGCACCAGGCGCGCGCCTGGTCCAGCGTGGGCCGGCGAGCGGGAAAGCGATAGCTCTCCGGCAAGCTGGCCCATCCGCGGGCCCTCAGTTGCTCTTTGTCCAATGTGGCTGGTTGAGGCCGAGCAATTTCAGGCGCGCGGGTCGCGAGCGCTTCCGTGCTTGTGCCGGCATTCTCAGTCACCGCATTCATGGCGTGCCTCAGGGAACAATGGCGGTCTTGATTTCGCTGCTGCGGTTCATCAGCTTTTCAAAGACGCGGTTGAGTTCGTACAGGTGAGCGTGGCCGGTGATGAAGGCCTGCGCCTGGAAGCGTCCACCGGCAATCAGATCGAGAGCCTTGCGACAGATGGCCGGCGTGTGATGGAAGGTGGCGCGCAGCGTGATGTCGCTATAGTGGATGCGATTGGTGTCAAGCGTAACGTGCGTGCCGACGGCGCAACCGCCGAAGAAGTTGACGCAGCCGCCCTTGCGCACCAGTTCAACCGCCTCCTGCCATGCGTCGGGAACGCCGACGGCTTCAATGGCGATGTCGACGCCGCGGTTTTTCGGCGTCAGCGCGCGCGTGGCCTTGATCGCTTTGCGAATATTATCGGTCTGTACGACGTGCGCTGCGCCCAGCTGCCGGGCCGCCTCCACCTGGCCGTCGTGCTTGACGATGGCGATGGCCTGGCAGCCGGCGAGTGCGGCGACATGCAGAATCATGAGTCCCAGCGGGCCGCCGCCGATGACGGCAACCGTGTCTCCAGGGCGGGGCCGTGAATCTTCAAAGCCATGCACGGCGCAGGCCAGCGGCTCAGTGAGCGCCGCGTGTTCGAGGGGCACATGATCAGGAACATGAAGCGTGTTCTTGGCGACGATGCGCGCCGGGATGCGGATGAATTCGGCGTAGGCGCCGTTGTTGAACAGCAGATCGTCGCACAGATTTTCCTGGCCGCGCTGGCAGAAGTAGCAATGGCCACAGGGTGCAGAGTTGAGCGCGACGACGCGATCGCCGGAGACGAAATCGGTGACCCCTTGTCCGGCCTGGACAACGGTTCCGGCAAGTTCATGACCGAACAGCGCCGGGGGCACAATCATGCGCGCGTGATAGCCGCGACGAAAAACTTTCAGGTCGGTTCCACAGGTAAGGGCTGCGCCTACGCTGACCACCAGCTCGCCGGGCGCGGCTTCTGGCACCGGTACGCGTTCGATGCGAATGTCCTCGCGGCCGTGCAGGACTGCGGCCTTCATGGTTGTCGCCATCAAGTGCCCCTACTCTGCTCCGCCGCCAAGCACAGGCTCAAGCATGATCTTCATCGAGTCCGGCTTGGGATTGGAAGCAATCTCGATAGCTTCCACTGCCTGTTCGAGCGGGAAGCGATGCGAGACGAGTTGTGTCAAATCGAAACCGTTGCGGTAGCCGCCAAAGGCAAGATCGGTTACCTCGTCGAGAATTTCGAACGACGATGAGTACGAACCCATCAGCGTTTTCTCGTCCATGCAAACCGCGCCGGGATCAACCGCAGCTTCCCCGTGCTGGGTTTGCGCAAAAAGCATCACACGGCCGCCGGGACGCACTGCATCCATGGCGGTTTTAATGAGTGTGTTGCCGCCCACAGCCAAAACTACCGCATCGGCACCACGTCCGTCTGTCGCTTGAAATACCTTTTCCACCACATTTTCTCGCCCTGCATCAATAGAGTGCTCAAGACCGAATCTGGCTGCAATTCGATGGCGTTCGGGGTAAAGATCGCTGGTGAGCACCTTGGCGCCGGTGCGGCGGGCGAGGGCCGCATGCATCAGCCCGATGGGTCCCTGGCCAATCACGAGGACGGTATCGTCCGCCGCGAGGTTGAGAAGCTTAACGCCTTTGAGCACGGTGTTCAACGGCTCGACAAAGGCGGCCTGCTCGAAGGGGACCAGGTCGGGGATGCGCACGACGCCGCGGCCTTCGACGATCCAGTCCATGACGCGAATATACTCGGCAAAGCCGCCGCCGGAAGGCTCAAATCCGGCCGTGACGCCGACTTTCTTGTAGAGTGGACACTGGGTGGGCGTCTGCTTGCGGCAGTAGTAGCACTGGCCGCAGGGGACGTGATGATGCACGACGACACGCTCGCCGACTTTGTAGCTGGTGACGGCTTTGCCGGCAGCTACGATGGTGCCCGACATCTCATGGCCGAAGATGCGCGGGGCCGAATGCGAACCGGTATGGATCTTTTTCAGATCGGTGCCGCAGATGCCGCAGGTGGCAATTTTCACCAGCAACTCGCCGGCGCCGATCTTGGGCACAGGGACCGTCTCCACACGCATATCGTTGATGCCGCGGTAGACAACAGCGCGCATGGTGGTGGGAATCGTCTTCGCCTGGCGAGCGAATTCCGGCCGGCCTCCAATATTTGTGGTTTGGGTAGCCATTGAGCTGTGTGATCTATGCCCTTTCGTGAAGAAAATCGACCAGGGAATCCCGCAGGTTTTGGGAAGCCTTTCTGCTATTTTCGCCCATCCGGATGAGGCTCGGCCAGTGCCAGGGGCGAAGAATTGCAAAAAGTACCAAGGCGGTCAGGTCGAATTGGCCGTCGGGGCGGATAAAGCGGTTGAAATCGGGCAACTTGTCGTCCAAACCGTCACTGACGCCTTTGATCGAGTAGAACGGAATGCCGCGCATCTGCGCCAGGCGGGCGATGGCGGCGGCTTCCATGTCGACCAGGTCGGCGTTGTAGGCCGAGGCGAGGCGGTGCTTTTCTGCCTGGCTGGCGACCATGGGGCTGGTAACCAGCCAACGGTTGCCGGCGCCGGCATCGCAGTGAAAGCGCTCGCCCGTGCGCGCGTCGACTACGCCGGAAACGTTGTGTGCAGTGCCGGGTGCCAGATCCGGCTGGAGTGCGCCGACCCAGCCGATGGAGAAGACCAGGTCGATAGGGCCGCCGTCTTCAATGGCGGCGAAGGCGCGGGTAGCCGCAGGCTGTCCGGCGCCGGCGCAGGCGGCGATCCACTCTTCTTCTTCGTTGCGCCGGGCCCAGAAGTGGATATTGCCGCGGGAGCTCGAGGGCCAGCCGCGGACCAGGGGTTTGAGTTCGCCGGCCATGGCGCCGATGATGGCTACCCGAGTCATCGAAGGCCCTCGGGCGCGTACCCGTGGGCGCGGAACCACTCAATGGCAGCGCGCATGGCCGGGTAGACGGGGACGATGCGGAAGTCCAGCTCCTGCTGGGCGCGGGCGCTGCTGGCGAACATTTTCTTGCGGCCCATGCGGACCTCTTCCAGGGTGGCGCGCGGCTCCTTGCCGCGGATGCGGCCGGTGATCCACTCTTCGAAGAAGGCGTAGGTGGCGGCGACGGCGAAGGGGATTTGGGTCGTGGGCGATCGAATGCCGGTGATGGCGGACATCTTGTCGAGAATCTGCTTGAGGGTGAGGTTCTCGCCGCCCAGGATGTAGCGGCGGCCGGGCTTGCCGACGGTGAGCGCGGCGACATGGGTGGTGGCGACTTCCGAGACATCGACCAGGTTGAGTCCGGTGTCGACGTAGGCGGGAAACTTGCCCTTGAGAAAGTCGACGAAGATGCGGCCTGTCGGCGTCGGCTTGGCGTCGTTGGGACCGACCGGCGTGGTGGGGTTGAGGATGATCACATGCTGGCCGGCTTCGGCGGCCTTGATGGCTTCACGCTCGGCGAGGAACTTGGAGCGCTTGTAATGACCGACCATATCCTTGATGGAAACGGGCGTGTCTTCATTGATGACCAGCCCGTCGTCACGGAAGTGCATCGTGGCTACGCTCGAGGTGTAGACGACGCGCGGCACACCGGCTTCGCGGGCCATGCGCAGCAGTTCGCGGGTGCCGTCTACATTGGTGCGGTACATGGCTGCAGGATCTGGAATCCAGAGCCGGTAATCGGCGGCAACGTGGAGGACGGCATCGCAACCCTCAATGCCGGCGCGCAGCGATTCCGGTCGAGCAAGATCGCCGACGTAGGTTTCGCCGCGAATGCCTTCGAGGTGATTCAGATTGCTGGTTTTGCGGACGAGGAGGCGAAGGTCGGCGCCTTGTGCGGCGAGGGCGCGGGCCACATGGTGGCCAACGAATCCGGTGGCGCCTGTGAGAAAAACCTGCATAGGAAGAACGTGGCCAAGTCTCAGTCTAAATGTTCAAAGCAGGTTGCCGACCGCCGCCGCGCACGGGCCCCGGAGGCGGCCAATTCCATCGAGACCAAAGGGCCAGAGGGGGCTGGTGCGATGGTCCTTGCTCCGGCGCTCGGAGGTTGCTCGACAGCGCGACCGATTGGCTAATCCAGCTCTTCGGGCACAAGGGCGATGTTCTTTTCGCCGGCGGCCTTGCGCTGGCGGTACTTCTCGACCCAGGCTTCCCACTGCTTGCCGGCGGCGCGGTCTTTGCCGGTGAACTCGAGGCGGGCAATCTCGGCATAGCTGACCTTGTGCTTGACGTCTGCGCTGGGGGTGAAGTATTGGACGAAGGATGCGGCGAGGCTGGGGCCAGTCTGGCGGTTGAAGATGTAGGCTTCGATGCGCTCACCGGACCGGAGGGTGAGGGTGACGTCGCCGCGATAGTCGAAGGCCTTCTCGAGAGCCTGGCGGACTTCTTCGTCGCTGGCGAGCGAGGAAATGGAACCTTCGAGGTTTTCGTGCTCGAATCCGGGAGCCAGTTCCAGCTCCTCGATCTGTTCGCGGGTGTATTTCAGGACTTCGGCGCTCATAAGTTTCTTCCCTCAGGGGCTAAGACCCGGCCTCGGTGCTTCGTCTCTCGGCGTGGCTCAAAGCCACGCCCCTTTTGAAAACCCAAGTTCTATGCCGGGCCGGAATGGTGCGACCAAGCGCTTGGTTCGAATTGGCAGCAGTTATGCGTTGGTCTTCTCCAGCGCGTCGGCGGGCTCGGCGATCTGCACCAGAGGCGAGGACGAGTTGGTTGGCCATTCATTGAGCTGCTTGAGGGCATGCTCGTTCTTGTACATGCTGAAGTTGCCCTTGACCATGGCCCAGAAGCCTTTGAGCGAGTAGAAACCGTCGATGACGGCGGTGGGCTCGTAGCCGCAGCTGACCATGCAGTTGGCACACTTGGGGTTGCCGCTGGCCACGCCATACTCTTCCCACTTGGTGTCTTCCATCAGCTCTTTGAAGGTGTCGACGTAGCCATCCTGAAGCAGATAGCAGGGCTTTTGCCAGCCGAAGATGTTGTAGGCGGGAGAGCCCCAGGGAGTGCATTCGTAGTTGCGCTCGCCCATGAGGAACTCGAGGAACAGGGGCGACATGTTGAACTTCCAGGACTTCTTGCGGTTGGACAGGATGGCGCGGAAGAGCTTGCGCACACGGGCGCGGCCCATGAAGTGCGACTGGTCAGGCGCTTTGTCATAGCTATAGCCGGGCGAAAGCACCATGCCCTCGACGCCGATGGCCATGATCTCGTCAAAGTACTGGCGGACGGAGTTCGGATCGGTGCCGTCAAAGAAGGTGGAGTTGGGCGTGACGCGGAAGCCGCGTTTGACGGCCTCTTTGATGCCCTCAATGGCGATGTCGTAACCGCCCTCGCGGCAGACGGAGAAGTCGTGGTGCTCGCGCTGGCCGTCCAGATGGACCGAGAACGTGAGGTACTTGGAGGGCGTGAACTCGTGGATGCGCTTCTTAAGTTCAAGCGCGTTGGTGCACAGGTAGATGTACTTCTTGCGGGCGACCAGCCCGTTGACGATTTCCACGATCTGGGGGTGGAGGAGGGGCTCGCCGCCGGGGATCGACACCATGGGCACGCCGCACTCTTCGACGGCCGCGAAGCACTGCTCGGGGGTGAGCTGCTTTTTGAGGATATGGGGAGGATACTGCACCTTGCCGCAGCCGGCGCAGGCCAGGTTGCAGCGGAACAGGGGCTCAAGCATGAGCACCAGTGGATAGCGCTTGTTGCCTTTGAGCTTCTGCTTCCAGACGTACTTGACGACCGTCATGACCTGGGAGATAGGAATAGCCATTCTGTTGAGATCCTCCGGCGCGCGGCAATTACTGTGCGCGCTCCATAGCCCGCCGGTAGCCGGTTAAAGCCAGCAGCGGGAAGTATTGGCGGTACATTTCGTAGGACAGATAGAAGACGCGCGGGAAACCGGTCCCAGTGTAGAGGGCCTGTCGCGTCCAAGCTTCGCCGGTGCTCTCGTCCCAGTTGCCGTCCTGCTGCTGGCGGGTGAGCAACCAGCGCACGCCTTTGGCGATCGAATCGGATCGGTCGTCGCCGGCGGCGAGCAGGCCGAGAAGCGCCCATGCGGTTTGCGAGGGAGTGCTGGGACCGATGCCGCGGGTATTGGGATCGTCATAGCTGCCGCAGGTTTCGCCCCAGCCGCCGTCAGGATTCTGCACCATGCGAATCCACTCGGCGGCCTGCTGAATCTGGGGCTCGTGATTGTCGATGCCGATGGCTTCAAGTCCGCGCAGCACCAGGAAGGTTCCGTAGAGATAGTTCACGCCCCAGCGGCCGAACCAGCTACCGTCCGACTCCTGCTCGGAAAAGATGAACTGGATGGCTCTCTGGACGCGCTTATCGTCGCGGGTGTAACCGTAAGCGGCCAGCATCTCCAGAATGCGCCCGGTGATGTCGACCGTCGGCGGATCCAGCATCGCGTTGTGATCGGCGAAGGGGATGTACTGGAAGATCATCTTCGTGTTGTCTTTGTCGAAGCTGCCCCAGCCGCCGTTGCGGCACTGCATCGCGAACTCCCAGGCGATGGCGCGCTGGGCGACCTTGTGCTGATAGGCTTCGCGAGGATTGTCGACTTTGTCGAGCGCCAGCAGGACCTGCGCGGTGTCGTCGGTGTCGGGATAGAACTCGTTATTGAACTCGAAATACCAGCCGCCGGGCTCGGTGTTGGGGACTTTGACGCTCCAGTCGCCCTTGTGGCGCACTTCCTTGGCCAGCATCCAGTCGGCGGCCTTAATCATGCGCGGATCGCTGGCGGAGAGGCCGGCCTCGCCGAGGGCATAGACGGCCTGCGCGGTATCCCAGACGGGCGAAACGGCGGGCTGCATGCGGAAGGTGGGCTGGGGCGTGTCGGCGGATGCGGGCTGCTCGATGCCCAGCTTTTCAAACTCATCGCGGGCGCGAATGACCTGGGGATCGTCTTCCGAGTAGCCGAGGCAGCGCAGCGCGATAATGGCATTGAGCATGGCCGGATAGATGGCGCCCAGCCCGTCCGTCATTTCCAACCGAGCCAGCATCCACTGTTCGGCCTTGCGCAGGGCGTGGTTGCGCAGCGGGCGCAGATACACCGCTTCGGCAAAGTGCAGCACGCGATCGACGACCAGGAAGAAGTTGCGCCAGGAGATCAGCTTCTTCTTGTCCATCTTGAGGCGAAGCTCGGCGTTGGCGCGACCGCCGACGTAAAGCTCGTCAATTCCCTGCTCCGGCGCAATGCGCTTGAAGGGTTTTTTGGCGTAGATGATGGCCAGCGGGACAAGGATGGAGCGCGACCAGGAAGAGATTTCGTAGATGTTGAAGTAAAACCAGTTGGGAAAAAGGACGATCTCGGGCGGAATGGCGGGCACGGCGTCGTAGTCGTACTCGCCCAGGGCGCAGAGATACATTTTGGTGAACGTGTTGGTGGCCACGACGCCGCCGTGGGCGAGGGACCACTCACGGCACCTGGCCAGGCGCGGGTCGTCAGCGCTGACGCCCATCAGCTTGGCGGCGGAGTAGCACTTGACGGAAAGCGAGATGTTGCCCGGCCCGTGCGGATACAGGCTCCAGCTACCGTCCTGGTTCTGGTAGCGCATCATCTCGACCAGGGCGCGTTGAAGGCGGCCGGGATCGCCGGTATCGAGCAGCGTATGGAGGAAGATGTAGTCGGCTTCGAGCATGGAATCGGCTTCCAGCTCGCCGCACCAGTAACCGTCAGGATGCTGCTGGGAAAGGATGAACTCGGTCGAGCGACCAATGGCCGACTCGACGTCCGCCAGGTCCGCATCCATGCGGCCAAAGCGGGGCACCGCCGCCCGGGCAGTTCGAGTGGACGCTGCCATGCCCTGAGAGCCCGCGGATTGGTTTCTGGCCTGCTGATTACTCATTCGATTGAATACGCCCCCGGGACGGTTTCGAAGTCAGCCGGCAGCTCTGGCCCGATTCCCTGCTTGCCGATTAAATGCTGCCCCGATACCGGTTTCACTGGTTCAAGCTGTTTCACAGTTGCACCGTTTCAGTTGGCCGTTTCAATTCACTGGAAGCGATTCTGTGCCGCCGGCGCTTCCAATGGCCTGCACAATTTCAGGTGGGAGTCCGAAGCGCACATTCTCCGGCATGACTTCAACTTCTTCGACGCTGTCAAAACCGTTTAGTTGCAAATAATTGACCACATCTTCGACGAGCACTTCGGGAGCCGAGGCCCCGGCCGTAACGGCCACCGTGTTGACGCCGTTGAGCCAGCTGGGATCAATTGCCTGGGAGTTATCGATCAGATACCCCATGGTGCCCAGGTTGCGCGAAACCTCCACCAGACGGGTGGAGTTGGAGCTGTTGGTGGAACCGACCACCAGCACCAGGCCGGCATCGTGGGCCACGTTGCGGACAGCGACCTGACGATTCTCGGTGGCATAGCAAATGTCCTGTGAATGGGGGCCGGCAATGTTGGGGTACTTTTCCTTGAGGGCGTGGATAATGTCGCGGGCTTCGTCGAGGCTCAGCGTGGTCTGTGTAAGGTAGGCGACGCGATTGGGATCGGGGACGACAAGCTCGGCCACTTCCGCAACATTCGAAACCACTTGGGTCACATCAGGGGCTTCGCCGAGGGTGCCTTCGATTTCATCGTGATCGCGATGGCCGATCAGCACCAGCGAGTAGCCCTGCTTGGCGAACTTGACGGCTTCAATGTGGACCTTGGTCACCAGCGGGCAGGTAGCATCAATAACCTTGAGGCCGCGGCCCTTGCTGCGCTCACGCACGGCCGGAGACACGCCATGGGCGGAATAGATGACCCGCTGGCCGTCCGGCACGTCGTCGATCTCGTGGACAAAAATGGCGCCTTTTTCCGCCAACTCATTCACGACGTAGCGGTTATGCACAATCTCCCGGCGCACGTAAATGGGCGCGCCGAAGGTTTCCAAGGCGATCTTCACAATATCGATCGCGCGCACCACTCCGGCGCAAAAGCCTCGCGGCTTGAGCAACAAGACCCGTTTTTGACTGGGGGTAGTCTCGGTGTGGTTTCCGTTCGAGATGGAATCAAGCAGCGTTGTGGTCACATCTCCCAGTATACCAAGGCATCAAGCGAAGCAACAGCGGATAAAGGGTACAAGAAAAACCAGTTGCTTGAGAAATGGAACCGACTTAGCGCGGATGTAGAGGGAATGCACTTGCTGAAGTTCGACACGGTGAGCCACGCCGAGGAGGAGTATTTCCTTGCAGGCCGCTTTCCTGCGGGCTACTCGCTCTGATGGTCGCGATTCGCTGCCCAAAGGCGCCCGACGCGAGCCCGACACCATCAATGAACGGCTGCGGCCGTTAACGAATACGGGCTTTGCCCGCCTGCGGAGGAAATTCACGAGAACTTCCTTCGTTCCCCTGAGGCACACCAGCAAGAAATCCTGGCATTCGCGCTGAGCCACTGGGCCTGAGGCGTGAAACGGTCCTCCTCGACGAGAATCTCGCCCATAAAGGGAAGCCGATTCACTGACTTCGGTGGCATTGGGCAGATTCAACCGGCCAATGAAGACTCCGGCACCTTCTCCGGGCTCGTATTCGCTTCAGGCTTCGGTTTCGCCCGATTTCTTCCTCGCTCGGTTGAGGGCCTTGCGCCTTTCCTTCAAGCAGCATCTTCGACCGTCCAGTCCCCCCCCAGATGCCGCTCGAGATGTACCGCCAAAGGCAATCGCCCCAACCTGGAATACGCGGGACCATCGGCGCCCGCAGCGCGGTGGCTGCGCTACTCTGAAGCAAAGCTGCGAAACGGAGCAAGCCTCGATGAAGCACTTATGTCTTTTGTCTCCCCTCTGTTGGCTTGCTTGCCGGGCCGTACTTGGCCTGTCGCCGGCAATTGTTCCGGTCGAGCCCGTTGTTGCCCAGCCGAACCCGCAGCAGAGGCTGGGTTCGGCGCTGCAATTGGTGGTGGTGACAACGGCGGATTGGGATGCGGTGGAAGGGACCTTAGAGCGGTTTGGGCGCCGGGAAACGGGCGATCCGTGGAAACGGGTCGGCGGGCCGGTGGTGATTGTGGTCGGGAAAAAGGGGATGGGATGGGGCACGGGGTTTGATCGAACCGGCGGGCCCGGAATGCGCAGTCCTCTGGACCCGGTGAAAAAGGAAGGCGATGGCAAGGCACCGGCGGGCGTGTTCGGTTTCGGGACGGCGTTCGGCGATGCTCCGCAGGCGCCCTCTGGCTGGAAGCTGCCTTACATGCCTCTTACACCCACCGTGGAGTGCGTGGATGACATCCACTCCCGTTCCTACAACCGGATCGTCGACCGGGATCGAGTCCCACCGGACTGGAACAGTTCCGAGCACATGTTGAGCGTGGGCCAGGCTTACCGATGGGGCGCGGTGATCGACAACAATGGGAACCCGACGGTGCCCTCGGCGGGCTCCTGCGTGTTCATGCACATCTGGAGCGGTCGCCTCAAGGGAACGGCCGGCTGCACGGCGATGGCAGAGAGGGAGCTTGAACCGATTCTGGCGTGGCTTGATCCGAGCAGGATGCCGTTGCTGGTCGAGCTGCCCAGGGCGCAATACGACCGGCTGAGGAACCTCTGGCATCTACCCGTTCTGGCAGCGCATTGAAACAACATACGAGATCGGCCTGACAGGCTGATTTTGCGGAATCACTCAACAAAGTCTCTCCCCGAATCACTGGATTGAAAACAGACCTCCCCGAGCCGATCCCCCCCTCAAACAGGGCCTGGATCGGCCAACCTTTGATTTTTGTGTCTCATCTCAACTTTCCGAAGCGGGCGCCTCAGGGAGATGCATTCTGTCTCGACAAGAGCTCACTCAAAACTCCTGGGCGGCCTCGGATAAAATCGTTGCTAACCTTCGACGGCTCTCCCGCCCGCCCAGCAAGGCAGGGAGCTGTGGGCGGGGGAACCTTCAAACACAGAACAGCAGAAAACAGAACAGGAGACCTTTAATGATCAAATTCCAATGTGTTGCGGCGGCGGCTCTGGCCACGATCAGTTTGTCGGCGGCAGCGGCCCAGGTGTCGGTGAGCATCGGCGCTGCGCCGAATTGCCCGTACGGCTATTACGATTACAAGCCGTATGCCTGTGCGCCCTATGGCTACTACGGGACGGAGTGGTTCACCGGCGGCGTATTCGTCGGTGCGGGCCCCTGGTTCCACGGCCCGGCGAATTTCCACGGCAGCGTGAATAACCACCTTGACACGCGGCATGGCTACAAGGGTCCGGTACCCCAGCGGGGCGACAAACCCGAGCCGGCCAAGCGCGTGGACAAGATGGACACCTTCAAGGGGAATGAGACGCACGATGGCCACGGCAACGTAGTCAAGCGCTAGCGAAAGCCCGCGGTGCGACCTCGCGAACAGACCTCGAGAACTGAGGTCTGTTCGCGAGGTCTGCTTTTTCAAAGCATCGCGAATCGGGCCCGGGCGATGTCAGGGGGTCTGGGGTTCCTCCCGCGCAACCCACCACAGCACTTGTCCAAAGATCTTCCACTTCGACGCATTGCTGACGTCGACCGGAGGATATTTGTGGTTGGCGGAGACGAGCAGATCGACTCCTGTGAGGTGTTGGAACCGGGCTACCTTGAAACCAAGATCGCGATGGGCAACGACGGTGAGCCGCTGATTGAGTTGGTCGCGGTCGGTCATCGCCGTGTCCACAAAGATGATCGAGCGGGGCGGAATGACCGGATACATGGACTCGCCTTCCAGGTGCATGCTGATCATGTTTTCCGGATGCGGGCACCAGGACTGAGGCGCAAGCAAGACGTCCTCCACTTCGACCTGGGAGAGGCTGACATTGTCTCGCGGTGGAATCCGGTCGCCGAAGGCGGTGACATTCAAAAGCGGGATCGCGACCGCGTTCCCCTTGCCGGCCACGTGCTGGGAGACCTTCCTGCCTGCGATGATCCGGAAATCCCGCAGGCTGACTCGCAGCGAAGAGATGGCGCGCAGAAAACTGGCGTCCTGAAGGCTGGACGTGTCCATGCCGGCGCGTTCCCAGAAGTAGGCCCCGTCCGGTCGCCCCGCCAGATTGCCCAATGCGATATAGCTCTCCGCGGTGGGCTCATGCCTGCCCTGAATCCATCGCGAGACGGTAGGTGGAGAGACGCCCAGCCGCTCGGCGAGCCCGGCCTGAGTCAGTTTCAAATCCACAAGGAGCTGTCGGATTCGATTCGACCACTCCGGGGAAGATTGGTTCATCGCGACCATCGGGGGGCTCCCTGAAGTTTGAGGCCCTTCGATTTCACAGGCGCAATTGCACTAATGAAATCAATAATTTACCGAACCTTGCAGGTATACTAACAGGTACTTTGGCGCATCCTACCAGCAACGGAATGCGGCCTTGGCCCGGGTTGGCGAGTACCGCGATTGACAGACCGCTTTCGTGGCGGACAACCGAAGCCAGTTGCGCCTTCACGGCTAGAGTACGCCAACACTGGGGAAATTTCGCTTTTTAAGGAAGACAGCTCGTTCTCAAGGCACAACGAGGCGAGCGGCGGGACCTTTGTATGCCTGGGAGCAGTCCGATTCGAAAGATTCTCATCGTCGAAGATGAAACCACCATTGCCGACACACTGGCCATCATTCTTGCGACGCGCGGCTATCAGGTGCAGGTTGCGTATGCGGCGGAGAAAGCGATCGAAGTCATCGCCGTCTGGCAACCCGACCTGGCGGTGGTGGACGTGATGCTGCCGCAGATGAATGGCATCGATTTCTCGATCATTCTGAAAGACAATTATCCGGCGTGCGGGGTGCTGCTGTTTTCCGGGCAGCCGGACGCGGGCGCGCTGATCCAGGAAGCGCTCCGGAAGGGTCATGAGTTTCCGATTCTTGCCAAGCCCGTGCATCCGGATCAGATGCTGCATACGATTGAGGGCCTGCTTGCTCCCTTCGAGGAAAGTCTGAGCGACGCATAGAGTCCCCCAAGCACTAGCGGCTGGCGGCGATCATTTGCCCGGCGTGCTGCAGGCTAGTGTCGGTGACCTTAGCGCCGCTGAGCATGCGAGCGACTTCATGGGTGCGGGCGCGGTCATCGAGCAGGCGGATTTGCGTCTTGGTACGGCCATCGGCTTCGCGCTTGTCGATAAGAAAATGCTGGTCAGCGAAGGCGGCGATCTGGGGCAGGTGGGTGACGCACAGCACCTGCTGGCCGCGGCTCAGTGCTTTCAGCTTGCTGCCTACGGCCTCTGCGGCGCGGCCGCCGATGCCGATGTCGATCTCATCGAACACCAGAGTGCGCGGTGTAGCGGATTTCTTCTTGGGCCTGGCTGCGCCTTCTTCGACGCTTACTTTCAGGGCCAGCATCACACGGCTCATTTCGCCGCCGGAGGCGATCTCATCGAGCCTCTTCAGCGGCTCGCCAGGGTTGGTGGCGATCTGGTATTCGACCGTGTCCCAGCCGGCCGAGGTCCAGCAGGTTTCCTTCTCGCCGGCGTGCACTCGGATTTCAAAACGCACCTTCATGGCAAGCGAGTTGATTTGCGCTTCGGCCAGTTTGGCGAGCTTGCCGGCGGCGGCCTTGCGCTGGTCGTGCAAGGAGCCGGCCGCGGATTGATAGGCGCCGACCGCGGCCTCTCGATCGGCACGCAGCGTCTTGAGGATTTCGTCCTTGTCCTCGACTTCGGCCAGCCTGGCGGCGACCTCTTGGCCGAAGGCAATGACTTCAGCGACCGTGTGGCCGTACTTGCGCTTGAGCCGGTCCAGGGCGGCGAGGCGGTCTTCGATTGCGGCCAATCGTTCGGGCGAGGCGTTGATGCCTTCGGCATAGTCGCGCAGGCTCCCGCTCGCGTCGCTTACGGTGGCGCGCGCTGACTGCAGTTGCTGCGCCGTTTCGGCAAAGCGGCTGTCGTATCGGGCCAGCTCTTCGATGTTGCGTACCGCCGAGCGCAGAGCGGCTTCGGCAGAGGCTCCGCCCTCGTAGAGCTGATCGAAGGCGCTCATGGCGGCCGCGTAAAGCCTTTCGGCATTGGCCAGCACACGCTTCTCTGTCTCGAGCGCTTCGTCTTCGCCGGCTTCAAGCCGCGCGGCTTCGATCTCCTGGCGCTGATAACTCCATAAATCGACCATGCGCAGACGGTCCTGCTCGCCTTCGACCAGTTCGCTGAGCTTGGCTTCAGCAGAACGCCAGTTGGTGTAGGCTTCGTTGACCTCTTCGGTCGAGATGCCGGCGAAACGATCGAGAAGGATGCGCTGCTGGGCCTGATCGAAGCTGGTGAGAGTCTCGTTCTGCGCGTGGACCAGGGCCAGTTCCGGCGCGAGTTGCTTGAGCACTGCGACTGTGGCCGGCTGGTTGTTGACAAAGACGCGGCCTTTGCCGGTGGAAAGAATCTCGCGTCGCAGAATGATCTCGTGGCCTTCGACATCGATGCCGTTTTCCTCGAGGATGGTTTCAGCGCCGGCTGTTGCTTCAAAGACGCAAGAGACCACCGCTTTGTCGGCTCCATGGCGCACGACCTCGGCCGAGGACTTGCCACCCATCAGCAGTGCCAGCGCATCCACCAGAATCGACTTCCCTGCTCCGGTCTCGCCGGTGAGCAGGTTCAAACCCGGGCCAAACACGGCAATGGTGTGGTCGATGACCGCGTAATTCTCCGCGCGCAGTTCTACAAGCATCTTCAGCGGCCCTCTCGGAACCTGAGTAGGAACAGGATCAATGGTAGGCGAGCGTTCTGCCGATGACAATCCGAGCGCAGCATAGCATGACAGGCTGGGCCGCAGGCGGAACCAGCGACGCCACCCCGGGCCCGGGCAGCAGTTGGAAAACCGGAACACGTCGTCACTGCTCGGCATCTGATCAATCACTTGGAAGGCGCTTGCCCTTCTGTTACCGTTAAGAGTGAGGTGAACGACGATTCTTACCGCTGCTTTCCTCATCATCTTCCAGGCTGACGGTGGTGTTCCCCCTTCGCTGACCCAGGCACCTGGCGCAATCACAGAGCTCCTTGCAAACGTCAGGCCCGTGGCTATGGGCGTATTGGTTCTGCTGCTGCTGGCCAGTCTCTATTCGTGGACCATCATCCTGGGCAAGATTGGTTCGTTCAGCCGGGCGACCAGAGCGACGCGGCGGTTTATCCGCGCATTTCGCAAGGCGACCTTGCTGCAGGAGATCTCCGGACTGGCTGAGGACTGCAAAGCGAGCCCGATGGCACAGGTCTTTGAAGACGTCTATGAGACCTACAAACGGCAGACCGGCGGAAGCGGCCCACCGCGCAATCTGACACCTCTGGAGCGCTCCGCGCAGACCGCGGCAAGCGAGGCGGTGACCAACCTGGAACGGCGCATGACGGGGCTGGCGACGATTGCATCCTCGACCGTTTATGTGGGTCTGTTCGGCACGGTTGTCGGCATCATCGACGCCTTCCACGGGCTTGGCTCGGCAGGCACGGCGAC
>DATDLS010000202.1:0-3798 GCA_036519195.1 Occallatibacter sp.
GATGCCCCGCTATGCTGGGTTTCCCTACAATCCGTCGCGTGGCAGGCGAAATCATCAATCATAAGTTAAATAATGCAGTGAGAAATGTTCAGCGGATAACTTGAGCGAGTGCCTAAACCGTTACCCCATCTGAACTATTACCCCTTGGAGCACCTGTCCGCGGCTGGTTTTTAGCCGACCTATGAATGGGATGATCGCCGATGCGCGGCGTACTGCCGGAACGGGCGCGCCAGTCGGAAAGGTCATCGCCGAACTCACTTTCGGCTTTTGGCCGAACCTCATCTCGAAGCACTTTCATCCACTGTGGTCTGCCAGCTTACACAAGGCTTTTCCGTATGCCCATTTGCCACGCAGGGACGTCCATTTCCGTCTAGAAGTGATCCGGCGACTCCGTAATCGCATTGCCCACCACGAGCCAATACTGACCAGCAAAAACAAGGTCTGTACCGGTTTCGTAGATCAGCCTTCGATCAGCTTGCCTGATCTCTTGCAGTGGCAACGGCGGCAGGCAAGATCGTCGAGGGAATCGTTCCGCCGATCAAAGTTGGATTGCTAGTTCCAGCATCTCGTCGCGGAACCGTACATCGTGGCGCTGTCTCGTCATCAGGTTATGGATGCGAGCGAACCTCCGTTTTATATCCTTCATGCGATGGCCCTGTATTCACTCCGTTCTCAGCGCTTCCATCGGCTCTGTCTTCCCTGCGCGTATCGCCGGCCTGAGGGTAGCCACCAGCAGGGGCGCCAGCAGGACCAGCAGGGATGCAAGGTAAAGCCGCAGATCATCCGGTTGCACCCCGTATAACTGACTGCGTAACAGCCTGTTCGCCGCCAGCGAGACCACGGTACCGGCCGCCAGGCCTATCGCTGCCGGGACCATCGCCCACCGCACGAAAAGTCGTGTAATGTCACCCCGCGTCGCTCCGAGTGCCATCCGGACGCCAATCTCCTTCGTGCGCTGCGCAGCAAGATACGAGACGACTCCATAAATTCCAACGCAGGCCAGCAGCAATGCGATCCCGGCAAATGACGCAACTACCGCTGAGTTCAGCCGTGGTTGCGCCACAGCATCGCCTAGTAGCTGATCCATCGTCTCAATCTCGCCTACCGACTGCCGCGGGTCTGACTGGTATACCTGCTCGCGGATCGACTTTGCGACTTGTTCCGGCGGCACCTTCGTCCGGACCAGAAAGTAGCGATGCCAACCGCCATTGGCGTTCGCAGGCCAGTAGACAGCCGGCCCAGGCTCCGCCGCGATCGCTCCTGATACCCCTCGCACATCGGCAACCACCCCCACGATCTCGTGCGCCTGTCCATCCAGAAGCAGGTGATGTCCTATTGGATTTCCCTTCGGGAAAAATACCCGCACTAAGGCCTCGTTCACCAGTACCGGTGGCACTGTCGAGACCTGGTCCGCTGCGGCAAACGCTCTCCCTGCCAGCAATGGTGTCCCGATCGCCACCAGCAGATTTCCCGCGATATTCCGGTTTTCCGCGCTGATTGCCGGCTGATTGGCAACTTGCGGCAGCCAGTCCGCGTCGAAGCTGCCGCGCACATGAAAGTCGGTCATCGGCGGCGAACTGATCTGTCCCGCAGCCTCTACTCCAGGGAGATTTTCAATTCGTTGTTGCACGTCGTTGTAGAAATTGCGTACCGCTGCCGGCCTCGTGTTCCACGGCAACACAACCCGAACCGTCAGCAGGTGTTCTGGCTCAAATCCCAGTGGCTGCTTCATCAAGTTCCACAGCGACTCCGCCAGCAAAGACGCACCCACCAGCAGCACTAGAGACAGACCTACCTGCACCCCCACCAGGACGCTGCGCAACCAGTTGCCCGATGATCCTCCGAGGCGTGTGTCACCCTGCTTGAGCGCCGAATGCAACTGCACCTTCCGTGTTTCCAGCACCGGAACCACTCCGAACACGATTCCAGTTGCCAGCGAAATCAGCAGAGCGACCTCAATAACAATCCCGTCCATGTGAATCGTGCCCGGCCGCCCCAGAATCCCCGGCAGGCTAGTAGCGGCGGTGCCAGTCAGCACGAATGCCAGGAGGATTCCCGTACCGCCGCCTGCCAACGCAAGGAGCACGCTCTCCACCAATAACTGAAAAGCCACGCGCCGTTCCGAAGCACCCAGCGCCCGCCGCAGAGCGACCTCCCGCTGCCGAGCCGTCGCCCGAGACAAGAGCAGGTTGGCCACATTGATGCAAGCAATCAGCAGCAGCAGCGCCGACGCGATCAGCAAGATCACCAGTGCCGACTGTACCTGACCGTACCGGTCCTCGCGCAGCGTCTCGCTCGTGAACCGCCAAGCGCCGTCGCTCGACGGGTACTCCCTCCTGAGTTGCTCCCCGATCCGATCCAGATCGCCCTGAGCCTGCGCCGGGGTTACGCCCAGCCGCAACCTCCCAAATACATTGGTGTCCCGCAGTCCGTCGCCCCGATAATTGCCCCAGTTATTCGGAATAATCTGCGCCGCGTGCCAGAGGTCCACGCTTTCCGGCACAGAAAAATCTCGCGGCATCACGCCCACAATCGTCGCCGTCTGCTGATCCAGCTTCACCTGTTCTCCGATTATGTTCGGATCGCCTCCGAAAAGCCGCTGCCATCCGGGATAGCTCAACACCACGGTTCGCGGGGCATGGGGCACGTCGTCTCTCGCATTGAATACCCGCCCTAGCATCGGCGCTGTGTCGAAGACATCCCAGAATCCTGCATTCGCTCCCGCTCCCTTCACATAGATAGGCAACTTCTTTCCCGCAATGAGGGTGCTCTCGTCGAAGTAAAAGATTGCCAGACTGGAGAAGCTCCGGTTTCGCGCTTCAATGTCATAGAATCGCGGACCCGTCATCAGCCCCCCAGCCGACCGCCCGGCAATCCGTGTGTCGTGAATCGCGACAATTCTCTCCGACTGTGGATAGGGCAAGCTCCTGAGCAGCGTCGAATACACCACCGTGAACATCGTTGTCGTCGCCGCAATCCCCAGTGCCATCGTCAACACCACGACGAGCGTGAACCCCGGCGAACGCCTCATCTGCCGCAGCGCGTAGTGAACGTCCTGCCAAAAACGCTCGAACTGCGCCGTCCCCCACGCCTCGTGTGTCTGTTCCCGGATCAGCGTAGGGTTGCCGAATGCGCGGCGGGCCGCATAACGCGCTTCTTCTGCCGACAAGCCTTTCTCACGTTGCTCTTCTTCTTCGAGCTCCAGGTCGTAGCGCAACTCGCGCTCGAGATCGGCACCGCGCTTTCTGATCTGCCACCAATGCATATCAGCTCTCCTCGGCAGTTGGCCACATCACGCTCGCTACAGCTTCGGCCATTTGCTTCCACTGGGACTCTTCGACCACCAACTGCTTCTTGCCCTTTTCCGTGAGCCGGTAGTACTTGAACTCCCGATTGCGGTCCGGGGCGGTTTCCCATTTGGAAACCACCCATCCGCGCTTCTCAAGGCGATGCAACGCGGGATAGAGAGAGCCATGCTGCATTTGTAAAAAGTCGTTAGTGGTGCGCTGAATGTGCTTGCCGATTTGATGTCCGTGAGCAGGACCGTAAAGGAGCGTCCGCAGGATAAGCATGTCCAGCGTGCCTTGGAGCAGGTTCGACCGTTGCGGTGTCAGTCCTACCATAGAAGACGTTCGACCCTCGATGGAATGCGATGGTAGTCCGTCTACCATCAATTGTCAAGACTACAAGCTCAATTCAATTCTGGAATGATGGCACAGGCTGAGTCACTCCTCGACAGCTCAGACCACTCTCCGCGCAGCTCTGAAGCGAAGCTCTTCGGCAATGGCCCCGTTGCTC
>DATDLS010000203.1:0-2261 GCA_036519195.1 Occallatibacter sp.
CCGGATCCGGAGTTGGACTACTCGATGGCGGATATCGGGCTTTCGGCGTTTTCCTTGTTTTTCATGCAAAGCGAGTCCTTTTTGTCTTACCAGCGGCGGTTGGAGAAGGGACATGGGACTTCGAATTGCCATAGCTTATTCGGGATGAAGAAGATTCCGACTGACAACTACATTCGTCTGATGCTCGATCCGGTCAGCCCAGAGTCATTGCAGCCTTGCTTCGACCAAGTCATCAAGCAACTGCGCGAACGCGACGGTTTGAAGGTCTTTCAGCGGCTGGCGGGGCGGACACTGGTGGCGCTGGATGGAACCGAGTATTTCTGTTCGCAAAAACTGAGTTGCCCGCAGTGCCTTACCCGCAAGCGAGCCAACGGGAAGAGCGAGCATTATCACGCCATGCTGGCGGCGACGATCGTTGCCCCCGGCCATAACATGGTGTTGCCGCTGATGCCCGAGTTCATCACGCCGCAGGATGGAGCCGAGAAGCAGGATTGCGAGCGCAACGCCGCCAAGCGGTGGCTGAACGCGCACCAGGCGCGAATGGCTGACTTGCACCCAGTTTATCTAGGCGACGCCCTGTTCAGTTGCCAGCGGCTGGCCGAAGCGGTGCTCGCCAGCGGAGCGGATTTTCTGTTTGTGTGCAAGAAAGACGGCCACAAAACGTTATACGAGTTTATCGAGGGAGCGCCGCTGGACCAGCACACAGTGAGCGAGCGCAAGCCCGGCAAGCGCACCCTCACCTATCGCTACCGCTGGATCGAAGCGGTCCCGCTGCGTGACGGCAAGGATGCGCTGAGCGTCAACTGGCTGTCGGTGACCATCAGCGATGAAAAAGGGAAAGTCACCTACGACGGCGCTTTCGTGACCAGCTTGCCAATCACGGCAGAGAACGTGGTGGAGATCGCCGCCTGCGCCCGAGCCCGCTGGAAGATCGAGAACGAAACCTTCAACGTGCTGAAAAACAATGGCTATAACTTGGCCCACAACTTCGGGCACGGCAAGAATTACCTGGCCAGAATGTTCGCTACTATGAACTTGCTGGCCTTCACCTTCCACACCGCCTGCGACTGCCTGGAAACACTCTGGCAACAAGCACGCCAAGCGCTTGGGACGCGCAAAGGTTTCTTTCAGGATTTCCACGCCATCTGCTCCTACGTTGTCTTTGCCTCCTGGAAGCACCTCATCGAGACTCTGATCACAGGCAAAGCAGCGCCCCCCACATAGAACAGCAGGTATCCACATCACGGGGAGCTCCACGATCGATCCGATCACTCGCGCCGGGCCAACCGCGACCCATTGGCCCTCCCCTTCCAAGTGCTGGGTTTCCCTGAGCCGGATTGCGGCTGCCAGAAGACAGCAGGTTCTTCGACTCGGCGTTTGCCCACCATTGTTCAGCACGACACGGCCTGGAAGCTTCCCGTCGGGACGACGGAGAAAGTGGATTTCACATACGCCCCCCGAATCGCTAACGATTTACGCTTCATTTAGAACTGCTGCCGCAGTACCAGCGATTCCGCAACCAAGTAGGAGATTATCCTGAAAACCCAATGAAAGGCTTGAGTTGGCAGGATTGCGGTCTTAGGTGGAGGTTCGCGATGATCGTTTCTGGCCGAATAGAGTGAGGAACTAAGCGATGGCGCACACCACGGCGCCGGTGCCGGTGCCGGAAGAGGAGTTTGGAATCTGAGGGGGAGCGGTCGAGCATAAAAGTGGAGAGGCGCGGAGGTTCAGGGAGATAGGGCGGGTGGTATGAAGTGTCGGTAGATTTCCGCAGCCATAACCCTTGCCCAGAAGTTTTCGGACTTGCCCTGGCGAAGGGATGGCTTCACGTTGAGATATAGAAAGGCATGAAAGAGGATGAATGCGAGAAAAGCCATGAGGAGGAAGCATTCGATGGCCGCGGCGTCATGCTTCAAGACATGATCGGTGTGCCAACCCTCGACCAACTCGTTGAAGCCGTGGTTTTCGATGTCCCATCGCTGGTGCCCAAAAGCGACGGCACGCTGCACGGGAAGTTGCGCTGACGGTAGGGTTGTTACCCACATCCAATCGCTCGATCGGATCTCGACTTTCTTGTCGAGTTGACGCCGCACCGAGTAGGTCTCCAGGGAACGACTGACCCGTAGGGAAACCTTCACCTCCGGCCAGGAAGTCAAGTCGCAAAGATCCCACCACTGGCAATCGCGCGCGCGAAAGGGTCCCTGAACAGGCTGTACTACGTTGAACAGCCCGACGGCATTTTGGTAGAAGTTGCGGCGTTC
>DATDLS010000204.1:0-2867 GCA_036519195.1 Occallatibacter sp.
ACCAAGATCCCCATGAGTTCACGAATCAAGTGCAACACCGTACAAAGGTGTTGCGATGGAAAAAAGAAAGTATGAGCAGTTGAGCCTCAGGGAGCGGATCGAGATTTACCGTCTGCATGCAGACGGTAAATCTCTGCGCTCGATCGCGGGCGTGCTGGAGCGGAGCGCATCCACCGTCAGCCGGGAGCTGAGGCGTAACAGTAAAGCGTCTAAGCAGTGGACCGGAGGCTACGACCCGCAGCGGGCGCAGCAACTGACCTCGCGCCGTCATGCTCGCGGTCGAGCCCACAAACTCGAACGTCAGCCGGAACTTCGTGAAAAGGTTTTGCAACATCTCTCCGCGGGATGGTCGCCGGAGCAGATTGCCGGGCGCATGGCCCGGTCGCCGGGCAGCGGCCGCATCAGCCACGAATCGATCTACCGTTACATTTATTGGCGCAGTTGGTCTTTCAACGAAACCCTGCATCGCTGGTTGCCTCGCCGAAAGTACCGCCGCGGAAGGCGTCTGCCCAATGGCGGATGGTCGACGGCGTCCATATTGGAGAGGGTTTCCATCCATGATCGTCCGGCGGTGGTGGACACCAGAACGCGCTCGGGCGATTGGGAGGCCGACCTCATGAGCTTCCGCAAACCGGGACAGTTCTTGCTGGTGGCCCAGGAACGCAGATCGCGGCGCGCCCTGCTGGTGCGGCAGAAAACGAGAACAGCGCAGTCCGTCGCCGACAATCTCAGCGCCATGGTGGAAGCGATGCCCGCTCATGTGTGTCAATCCATGACCTTCGATAACGGAGCGGAGTTCAGCAAACACTATCTCCTGAGCCGGCGGTTTGGCATCCAGACCTGGTTCTGCGACACGCACTCGCCTTGGCAGAAGGGCGGAATCGAAAACGCCATCGGCCGTTTGCGCCGCCTCTTGCCCAGAAGAACCGACCTCGACACCCTGCCCGCTCATCGCCTCACCCTCTGCCTCGAACGCTACAACAACACCCCCAGAAAATGCCTCGCTTTCAAAACTCCCAACGAGGTATTCTTGGAACACTCTGTTGCACTTCAAACGTGAATTCATCCCCTCGCTTCGCTCGGGATGACAAGTGTTTGAGCGGATGACATGTGTTCGAGCGGACGACATCTGCTCGATCGGGACGACACCCGTTTGAGCGGGATGACAAACACGCAAATCACAACGTACGGAGCGAGCCAAGTGCGATGAAATCCTTCAGCGCGCGGGAACGCTTGCTGCTGCCCTCTTTTCCATCGGTATAAATTCCCGCTGTTCGTATCCTGTGTAGATCTGGCGGGGACGGGCGATCTTTTGCTCCGGGTCATTCACCAGTTCCTGCCACTGCGCCAGCCATCCTACTGTGCGGGCGATCGCGAACAGCACCGTGAACATTGCCGGCGGAAAGCCCATGGCCTGGTACATGATGCCGGAATAGAAGTCGACATTGGGATAGAGCTTGCGTTTGTTGAAATAGTCGTCTTCCAGAGCGATGCGCTCTAATTCGAGAGCGATATCGAGCTTGGGGTTGCGACCCGTAACTTCAAAAACCTGCTCGGACGACCATTTGATGATCTTCGCCCGCGGATCGTAGTTCTTGTAAATGCGGTGTCCGAAGCCCATCAGCTTCCCGTGTCCGTCTTTTACCTTCTTGACGAAGGCTGGCACGTTGTCCTTCGTGCCGATTTCATCCAGCATCTTCAATACTTCTTCATTGGCGCCACCGTGTAGTGGTCCGGCGAGCGCCGATGCGGCCGAGGCCAACGATAAGTATGGATCCGTCTGGGCGCTGCCCACGGAGCGCATGGCATTGGTGCCGCAATTCTGCTCGTGATCGGCGTGCAGAATAAACAAAATGTCGAGCGCGCGGGAGAGAACCGGATTCGCGACATATTTCGGCTCGACCATTCTCCACAACATGTTCATGAAGTTTTCGGTGTAGCTGAGATCGTTATCCGGATAGACGTAAGGGAAACCAACGTTATGCCGGTACGAGAGCGCCGCAATCGAAGGAACCTTGCCGATGAGGCGAACGATCTGGTGCATGCGGTTCTGGGCATCGTGAATGTCGCGGGCTTCCGGGTACACGCTGGAAAGCGCGGCCACCGTGCTCACGAACATGCCCATGGGATGGGAATCGTAACGAAATCCCTCCATGAACTTTTTGGTGGCTTCGTGCAGCATGGTGTGGTGAGTAATGTCGTGCACCCAAGTCTTGAGTTCGCTCTGGTTGGGCAATTCACCGAACAACAGAAGGTAGGCGACTTCCAGAAAGGTGCAGCGCTCAGCCAGGATCTCGATAGGATATCCGCGATAACGCAGAATTCCCTTGTCACCGTCAATGAAGGTGATACTGCTGCGGCAGGATGCCGTGTTCATGAACGCCGGGTCGTAGGTCATCAGCCCGAAATCGTCGGGACCGGTTTTGATCTGACGCAGGCTCATCGCGCGGATCGTGCCATTTTCGACGGGCACGGTGTAGGTCTGACCGGTGCGATTGTCGGTGATGGTGAGTGTGTTCTCGGCCATAGAAAAGCTGCTCCTTGCTGCTTACTCTATACGGCTAGGGTAGCTCAGAGTAGCTGCTCTCGACAACATGGGGCTGTGACCGGGGTCACAGATGGGTGTGAGCGCAAGAGCCGGCACACAATACAAAACCGGCGGCTATGGCCGCCGGTTCGCTGATCTATTACTGATTGTCCGGTACTGATTGTCTGATTAATTCGTCGAATCATCCCGCCGCTTCAGGGTTGGGCGGTCATCGTCAGTCGTCGAAGTTCCACTGCCGGTATCGCTGCCGGCGGACGTTCGCCGCAAGCTGGGCTTGTTCGCATCTTTCGGATCAATAACCTTGTGGCGATTTTCGATC
>DATDLS010000205.1:0-12030 GCA_036519195.1 Occallatibacter sp.
CTGGCGATGGCGCGCCGATTCTTTGGGGGTCTGCCTACACCTTTGGATGCGGCAGGAACCTGAGCATCGATATCGATAAGGTTCAGCACAGCGACGATCTGTTGGTGTTTGGGCGTCAACGGCCCCAACTCTTCTTCCAAGTTTGGGAATAAGACGCCTTGCATGGTTCGGACGAATTGCTTCAACTGCTCGGGAATGCTAAGCTTTATCATGAGAGAATTATTTCAGTTAAGATGGTGTGTCGCTAACCCCATTATAATCTGAAAGTTCCCTCATTTTTTCCACAATTAAATTATCTCAGGACTGAAATTCCGCGCTCATTGCCGAATTTTGCAAGTAGCTCGGATGTCAAAGTGATCTCTTGGATCATCTCTAGGCATTCCAGTCAGTTCCGGGCATGATCCTTTTCATGAATTCATCGAATAACGGAACAGTGAACGCAGTATCGCCGTGGTTCGGACTCCAGATCATACCTTTGAGAATCAAACTCGCCCGCAGTGGTCCTAAGGAGTTTGTGGGCTTCCCGAGAAGGGTAGCGATGTCACCTGAACGATGTGGACCGGGACCGAACTCCGCCATCGCTCGCAGATACTGTTTCTCCTTCGGTGTCAGTCGATCGAATCGCACACGAAAGAAGCTCTCATCCAGCGCGGCAATTGCCTCGGTTGAAGCAGCCTTCACATTCTTAAGCGTGATCGGACTGCTTGTCGCAATGTCCCAGGCGTGCTTTCCCCACTCTTGAAGAAAATAAGGATAGCCGCGGGTCCGTCTGACTATTTCGTTGATCGCAGCAGCGACGTAGTCCGCGCCCTTTTCACGAGCCGGCTTGACGATCGCCAACTCGGCTTCTTGCGGATCTAATGCTCCGATTTGCGGAAAGTCGAAGAGTCTCTCCGCGTATGACTTGGCGTTTCCTGCAAGAGCCAGGAGCTGGGGAAGGCCGGCACCCACAACGGTCACCGGCAACCGCGCTTGTGCGCAACGGTGTAGGGCTGAGATCAGAGCAGCAAATTGATCTTCCTGGAGGTATTGCAGTTCATCTATGAATAAGACCACTGCCGTTCCAGCACTCTTCGCGGCTGCGCCGACCTGTTCGAGTAAGGCAGTCAGATCTCCTTCGAGATCGCCGTTGTCGGCAAGGCCTGCTTCAGCTTCGAAGTCCAGTCCCACTTCGATATCGTGATATTTGAACTTAAGTGCCTTTGCGAATCCAGCCAAAGCCCGAAGTCCCCGTGTAGCGAGATTCTTCGCGGCCTCTACGTGACTCAACCTAAGTAGTGCGAGGCGAAGTTGGGGAGCCAGGATCGCGGGGAGTGATCTGTTCTCTGGGGCTTCGATCCTGATTGTATGAATGCCGGTTCGCTCTGCATCGGAGCGCATTTGATCGAGCAACACTGTCTTCCCTACTCCGCGCAGACCTACCATGAGGACGCTTTTGGCCGCATTGCCGACCCGGATGCGTGCGATGGCTACCCGCACCTGCTCCCGAATTCGGTCCCGGCCAGCTAGTTCCGGAGGTGGCGAGCCAGCTCCCGGGGAGTATGGGTTTTCAACCGGATCCATCGATCTATAACCTCTTTAGGGATTTTATGCCGGAAACATAAAATCGCAAAACTCCGTATATTCGGTTTCCCCGAACATCACAACAGGTCGCGGTAGCGGTGAACGATAATCTGGCAATATGAAGACGGCTTGTCTAGATATAGACAAAATACGTCGCTAATGAGACAATGCTTAGTGAAGAGGTGGTCATCATGGCGACACGGTCGATACCGGCAGCTCCTGGCTACCAGTTTGAGACGTTTCCTGACCTAAGCCAACTTGAGACGCGCAAACGTTTGAGTCAATCTGCGATGGACGGATTTTTCGCCGTCACGGAGAAATGGAAACTCAACATGGATACTGCGGGCGAGCTGCTTGGCGGTATACCGCGCTCCAGTGTCTACAAGTTCAGGACAGCTGCTGGAACCCTTCGCCAGGATGAGCTCACGCGAATATCGTACATCGTAGGAATTTACAAGGCATTACACATCTTGTTGCCTGCGACGATGGCAGATGAATGGATGACGCGTCCAAATGATAACCCGCTGTTCCGTGGATTGACTCCTCTTCAACATGCGCTCAGAGTCGGGATACCAGGGCTTCATCAAATCCGGGGTCTTCTTGATGCCGCGCGCGGCGGACTCTAATTGGCATTCGACGCACAGATCAACTATCGGGAGACGCATCGACTCATCCCAACCCAATATTCCGATGAGAGCGTCCTTGAGACGCTTGATCTCCCTGCGCAAGTTATCGCCAATCTAAGCGAACTTGATGCCGCTACGAATGAAAGAGTCCTGGCTGAGCGGGGCCAATCGCTCACAATCGGCGTAGGGGAAACCCTGCAAGGAGTTCCTGAGTACCAAATCGTCAACGCCGCTTTTGCGTATGCAGGAAGTGGAAGTCGCTTTAGCGACAGTCGAAGGGGCGCGTGGTATGCCGGAACTGAGATCGAGACTTCGTTTGCCGAAGTAGCTTTTCATAAACGTCGATTTCTTCAAGACAGCCGATTCACTGATCCGGCAGATTACGAATATCGCGACTTTCTCGCGGACTTTGCAGGAACGTTTAGCCATCTCGAGGAAAGCGAGAAGATGACTTGCCTCGAACCAGAGCCTGTTCCTCAGTGCTATGGGCCGGGGCAAGCTCTCGCGACGACGCTCCTGTATGCCGGATCGAATGGCCTCATCTATCCAAGCGTGAGAAATCCAGTTGGTACCTGCTTTGTTTGCTTTCGCCCTGCTATGGTTGGATTTCCGAGGCGAGGGCGCCGGTATCGCTTGAGAATTAGTGCTGGCACTGCCTGGAATGTCGATGACGTGGAACAGATGGACTAACGGCTCCGCCGGGGGATGTCCCATGACAGGGCTGCCTCGAACTGCCTCGACGATTTCGACCGAGATATCCTGGGTGTACCGCTCAAGCTCGGTGAGAACCGCCGTGAGTCCGAGCGAGCCGGGTACGGGGAACAGATTGTTGCCACGCTGTCGCACGAATTGACTACGGAGTTTGGTCGCGGCTTCGAACGCACAAAGCTGACACGCATGATGAAGTTCGCCGTCGCATTCCCGCATGAAGAGATTGTTGCGACACTGTCGCACCAATTGAGCTGGTCCCACTTTCGAGAACTGCAAGCGCTCGATAAACCCTTGCAGCGGGAGTTCTATGCCGAGATGTGCCGCATGGAGGGTTGGAGTGTTCGTACCCTTCGGGGACGGATTGATTCCATGCTCTACGAGCGAACGGCACTATCGAGAAGGCCGGAGGAACAGGCCAGGCAGGAGCTTGCGACGCTCAAGGAGAGTGGAGAGGTCGGTCCGGCTCTGGTGCTCAAAGACCCTACCTCCTTGACTTCCTGGGCCTGAAGGATCAGTACCTCGAACGGGACTTCGAAGACGCCATGCTGCGGGAGCTCGAGATGTTCCTGCTCGAACTGAGCGCCGGCTTCTCTTTCATTGCCCGGCAGAAGCGGATTCAGCTCGACGGGGAGGATTTCTATATAAATCTGCTCTTCTACAACCGAAAGCTCAAGCGGTTGGTCGCCGTGGAACTGAAACAAGGAAGCTTCCGGGCAGAGTACAAGGGTTATGGGGAGCCGGACGTTTTGAAATGTGCAGCATAGATTCACCGGAAATTCGAGGCTTGCCCATACTTTTCTTCACATAACGTCCTGCCATGCCCTATCTACCAAGGCTCTGAACCAATACGCTTGAAATCGCGAGCGTGTAAATTGCCTTAATCCATTCATGCTTGCTGTTCTCGTTCAGATGCTTCGGATGGCACGCACTGCCTCGTCAAGGAATTTCATCCCAAATTCCATGTCATAAACTAGGAATGCCGCCCGAAGGCGGCATTCGATGACCCGGAGCACATATCGAACCGAGTAAGCCCGGGCGACAGGGGTTCATCCGCGTGTACTCAGATATAGTACCACGCTTTTGACCGGCCGAGAGGAAGCGATGCCCGCCTTTGAATACAGTGGACCCAACCTGGACGAGCTCGAACGGAAGCTGTCAACCGACAGGCTCCATCCCTACCGGACCGCCGTGGGCGGCAACCTGGAGCAGGCGGTAAGGCTCTATGAACAAAACTCCCTGCTAGCAGAAAGCCTCTACGGTATCTTGCAAGGACTGGAGGTTGTGCTGCGCAACACGATCCATGCGCAGCTGGCGAGCGGCTTCGGCCGCCCCGAGTGGTGGGACACTTTGCAACTGGGACCGGAGCAGGATTACATGGTCCGCAAAGCCAAGGACGCGCTGAAGAGGGAAGAGAAGCGGCCTGACGCCGGACGGGTCGTCGCCGAACTGGCCTTCGGGTTCTGGACCGGGTTGACCAGTGCCCGCTATGAGGCGCTGTGGCGGGATCACCTGGCCAAGATCGTTCCCAGCCGGCGGCTGCAACGCGTTCAACTCCATAATCGGCTCAACAGCATCCGCAAGCTCTGCAACCGAGTTGCGCACCATGAACCCATCCTGAATCGTGCCTTGCAGAAAGATGCCAATCAGATCTTCGACACGATCTCCTGGATCAGTCCGATCACCGCACGCTGGGTGCGCAGCAACAGCTCGTTTGAAGAGCGGTTTGCCGTCTACCGGGAGAGATTTCCGAAGGTGGGTGCTCGATGACGACGGAACTGGTCGCCGCCCCCGAGCCTGATCCGTTGACGGCGAACGCAGCCGGCCTAGCCGTGCTGCGGCAGATGGTCTTGAAGTCCGTCGACTCCGAGCACACCCGGCGCAACTACGCCAAGGCGCTCGAGGAACTGTTCGCTCTTAAAGAAGAACGGCGCCAGCCGCTCTCCCGCATGCTGGTGATGGACTATCGCGCCTCGATGCTCGCCCGCAACCTGAATGCTTCGACCATCAACGTCCGGCTCTCTGCAGTACGCAAACTGATCGGCGAAGCGCGCAGGAACGGCATCCTCGATGCGGAGCAGGCCGCGCAGCTGGCCGACGTGCACAACGTCCGGCAGACGGGAACGAGATTGGGCAACTGGCTGACTCGCGAACAGGCGAAGGAGCTTCTGGCGGTGCCCGATCGCTCAAAGTTAAAGGGCAAGCGCGATTATGTGATCATCGCTCTTCTCGTCGGTTGCGCTCTGCGTCGGCAGGAACTCGCCTCGCTGAAGATCGAGGACATTCAGCTCAGAGAAGGGAGGTGGGTGATCATCGATCTTCGTGGCAAAGGGGGCCGTATCCGTACCGTCGCAGTTCCGATCTGGGTAAAACAGGGAATAGATGCCTGGACCGCCGCGGCTAAAATCGAGAAGGGCAGGCTGCTCCGGCCGCTTTCGAAATCGGGCAAGATGGTGGGAGACGAACTGGGTGACTGGGCCATTTGGTCAGTAGTTGAACAGTCATCGAAGCAAATCGGGATCGAGCACTTCGGTGCCCACGACCTCCGCCGCACCTGCGCCAAGCTCTGCCGGAAGAACGGCGGAGATCTGGAGCAGATCAAATTCTTGCTCGGCCACTCCTCAATACAGACGACCGAACGTTATTTAGGCTCCGAGCAGGAGATCGTCGTTGCCGTGAATGACAATTTGGGGCTATGAGCGAAACGCTACCTATACGGGAATCGCTTATAGGGGAGATCAACATAAAAGATAAGGATGGCAAAAAGTATGAGCACTGCGGCGCTGGAAGCCGTTTTTTCGGCTTAGGGACGCTAGTGCGGGCCACGCCAGTCGAGCATTTGCGCTACCAGCCCAAGGGCGGGCTGGCATCGGCGCAAGCGGGTCAGAAAGCATTCCGCCTGCGCAGAGTTCTTCTTGACCTGATCCACGATGGGGGTTCTCAGTTGCGGACGATCGTCCGCATGAACCGAACACAGCGATTCTGACTTACGGTTTGTGGCGCACCATATTTGGCGCGAGTCCGGACGTTCTTGGGCGAAACATTATTTTGAAAGGTGAGACCTACACGATTGTCGGGGTTCTTCCGGAGGCCGCAATCACTCCCTTGAATGCCGATATCTACACTCCACTTCAACCGAGCCGCCAGGGCGAAGGTGGCGGAACAAACTTCAGCGCTATTGTGCGGCTTCGCAATGGTGCGACCTGGCAGGAGGCGGATGCAGAGATCAACCGCAGATGGTACCGTCGTGTCGAGGATTTTCAACAAGCCGACCCTGGCGCTAAACTTACCTACTACTCTGTGCCCCTTCAACGGGCAGAAACCGATACCGTGCGCCCTCAGGCCCTGGCGCTGTTTCTAGCCGCCGGTTTCATCCTTTTCATCGCCTGCGCCAATCTGGCAGGTTTAACTTTGGTGCGCATGCTGCGCCGCAGGTCGGAGGTGGCCACACGGCTGGCCCTGGGAGCAACACGATGGCGGATTCAAAGACAGTTCTGGTTTGAAAACCTCATATTGGCAATATTGGGCGGAGTAGTAGGCACAGGAGTAGGCTTTCTCGCACTACACGGCCTCTTGGCGCTGCTGCCGGAGCATTTTCTACCGGTCACAAGCGTGCCGCTCGATCATCGTGTACTGGCATTTACCATGCTCCTCTCCCTCCTAACCAGCATTTTATTCGGTATGGTTCCGGCGCTCGCCGTGCGCAAGGTGGACTTGCGTTCCTCTATCGCTCAACGCACGGTGGCCGACTTCGGCAGCCTGCGTCTCCGCCAGTCGTTAATCGCTGGCGAAGTTGCTCTCACTGTGCTGCTGCTTGCAGCTTCCGGATCCGGGATTTAAGTGCAGTGCGACAGTTATTTCGCAAGCTGGGGCAAGTCGCTCACGGATGACAAGCGTGAAATCCTTCCCGGCCGCGGCCGATGCGCTGAGAATCGCTGTTCGGCGCATTTATCCCCCGACACCGAAGCCAAGAACCTGTTGGCTCAGACGGTTTCCGGTCACTGGCCGGGAAAGTGAAGGCTTTCCGGCGGCCCCAGATAGCTCGGCGGCAGCAGACCGTGATTCAGCACGATACGCTCAAGCACTACACCCGGATCTACCGCCCAAATCTTCAACGTGTGATATCCCGGATTCGCGATTGCCAGCGAAAGTGTGATCCGGCGTATTCCGTCGCTTACCGCCTGCTCCCAGTCCTTTTGTGAGTTGTGCTCTAACCCGTCGACCACCGTCCGTGGTCCATCATCGACCGAAACGGCAAATCGCAGGCCGCGCCCCGGAACAAAGTTCAATGTCGGCGCAATTGCTGCCTGCATCTGAAACTCACCCGCCTCGTACAGGTACATCCTGTACTCGAGCGCTGCTTTTGAGTCCGTTTTGCTTTCCGCCGTCACCGGAAATACTGTCATCGCCGAGCGCGTCCGGCCGTAGTCGGGCAGTTCCTCCCAGCGCGTCTTGTCATCGGCCATGCGCTGCCAGGTGTCAGCTGCTTCGATTGCCACATATCCATCGCTCTCAACAAAGCCCTGCGCGTTGGCACGAGTAATCGGCAACCGCAGCGCGTGCAGTTGGTAGGTCGTCGGGCGTTCTTGGCCCGAACTCACCGTGACTGTTCCCTGCGCACTGTCTGAGCCGGTAGGCATTTTGCTCCAATCCACGCGAAGCACAACCTGCTGTGGGGTCCCGCTCACCGTCCCCGTGCCTGGCGAGGCGGCAATCCACGGTGCACTCGTCAGAACCGTGTACTCCACTGGCATTTTGCCGCGGTCAAAGAGTGTCAGAGTACGCGTCTGGTCGGACACTGAGTCAATCGTCCCCAGAGAAAATTCAAGCCGCCCTCCCGAGCGCTTGAAGGTCGCATCTTCCGCGCTGACGCCCAGCGATCCTGCTTCCGGCACCTGGATCCAGCTCACAGCAGGCATTGCATTGGCCGGCGGCTCGTTCCAGAACGTGTAACCAATGTGGGTCTGGTCCATCATGTGGTCCCACTTGCCGTTCAGCAGCGTGTGGTTATACTCGTCGCTCAGTGCGGCGTCCTTCTGAAAGAGCCTGCGCACCTGGTCTGCCTCGCTATTCGCCTGCGGATTCCCCGCCTGCACGTCCGCGGCATTTCGCGCCGCCTCAATATACATTTCGGTCAAATTCGCGCAAGCATCCACGGGGTACTGAATCAGCTCAAAGAACGAAGCTCGCTCCTCTTCCGGAAGTTCGGTGGCAAGCTTGTCCGCGCGCCCGGCGAGCGCGCGCCACTCTGCCTCCACGCGGTCGGCTTCGTGATAGTTCGTCAGACTGAAGGTGCCCGGATCGAGGAGTTCCGGCTTCCGCCTCCCGTTATACTTGGTGTACTCTTCGATCGCCGCCGCAATCTCATCGGCATGCTCCTGCCCAAACTCCCGCGTTGCCCAGAGCTTGGTAAATTCACCCAGGTGATCTTTGTTCCAGCGCTCAGGTGTTCTTGCGTAATCCAGAAAGAACTCAATCGGGAATTCCATCGGCTTGCCATCGCCGACGTTGACCACCCAGAGCCGGTCAGCTCCGTACTCCAGCGCAAGATGCATCTGCTCCTCAACCTTTGTGATCGGATTCGTGTTAAGCCACTTGTACGATCTCGGCCCGCCCACATAGTCAAAGTGGTAATAAATTCCGGCTCCGCCGGAACGCTTGCGCTCCTCCGGCGTAGGCAGCCGGCGAAGATCGCCCCAGTTATCATCCGACCATAACAGCGTCACATCGTCCGGCACCCGCATGCCGTTTTCGTAGTAGCCCTGAACCTCCTTGTAGAGCGCCCACACTTGCGGAACCTGGGCAAGATCGGGGTTCACCGTCTGCCTCAAAATCTCCCTCTGGCCCGCGACGATCCGCTCCAGTAGTTGTGTATTCGCTGTGGCCGACATCGGCGTATCGCCCTCGCCGCGCATGCCCAGCGTCACCACCTCCTCATAGTTCTTGTCTCTCTCCATCCCCTCGCGCCAGAACGTATCGATCTCTTGCTGATTGGTCGGATAGTCCCACGCGCCATGATGCCCGGCCGTCCATTCCTTTTCCGCGCGCATCATAGGTTCCTCGTGGGAGGTCCCCATCACAATCCCGTACTCATCCGCCAGTTTCGGGTTGAGTGGATCATCCGTTGCAAAGGCGTTGTTCCACATGGCCGGCCAAAGGAAGTTTGCCTTCAGGCGCAGCAGAAGCTCAAACACTTTCGTATAGAATTCCTGATTCATTCCGCCGAATCGCTCTTTCGTCCATCCGGAAAGCGCCGGCGCCTCATCATTGAAAAAGATCCCGCGATACTTGACCGCCGGCACCGGCTGCACATAGCGCCCCGGCTCCACAAAGAGCGCATCGGCGTGCGGCACTCGGACATCGGCCCACCAGTACCAAGGCGAAACTCCAATCTGCTCGGACAGATCATAGATCCCGTAAATGGTGCCGCGTTTGTCCGCTCCAGCGATCACCAGAGCCCGGCGTACTCCTTTCATCGGATGCTCGACCACTGTCGTCACGGCTGATTCCCACTTTCCCGCGATCCCGCTCACATCCAATTTGTGGTTGCTGACCAGCGCATCGATCAACCGGCTCCTGCCGATTGTCCCGATCAATACCACTTCGTCTCCGGCCGGGACGCCATTTTCTACCACGGGCGCATTGTGCCCCGTCACCCGCCCCACATCCCCACTGAGATCGCCGACCGCCCTCAAAACGCCTGGCCAATCGTTGTCGCTCACCATTAGCCGAGCTGCGCGGCCATTTGCCGCCAGCACAAAATCTCCGCCTGCGGCTGATGTGGTCACGTACCTTCCTTCACCCAAGGCGTTGGCCGCTTTGGGCCATTGCGCGATCAGGAAAAGGGCAAACAGTGTAATTCGGGCAGAGCTGAAACGTGGCATCAGTGCACTCCAGAGGTGAAAATTGGCCCATGCGGATTTCACTGATTGCACAGCCCAGGCAAATCCGCGTTTGCTCATACTTCTTTTCTCCAACCAGACTACTCTGTCGGATCCGACCAGGAATGAGAAGGGAAGCTGCAGCAGAACGGGTGGTCGCTTTCATCCGCGATTTCACCATCCGCTTTGAAATGTCCGTCTACGGTGCGGTGCGTGAATTAGGCCGTCAAGAAACGATATCTTCCTGCCAGCCAGCGTTTTGACGAGCGCCCCAAGCTCAAGTCCATGCTGCGCGAAGAGTTCACGCTGGAGCAATACCGCAAGCTCCACATCGTAGACCGCAAGTGGAATGCGGAGGCGGATAAGCCTTCCAGCGTCTGGTAATGGACTGTCACCTGCAACGTGATCCTGATTCCATGTCATACCGGCCTGAGGCCAGCGGAGATGAAGAATCTGCGCTGGCGCGACATCATGCCTGCAAAAGACCGCGAAGGGCGCGAGAGTGTTGTGCTGTTCGTGCAGGGCAAGGGCAGCTGGTTGTTTCCAGGAGCGTCGGAGATGATCTAGAGCGCATCCGCGATATCTCGAACTCCACGGAACCCAAGCCGGTCGGTTTCAGGCGTCAAGCGAACACGGATCCTGACCACTACAGGTTGGGGCTGCTGCACAAAGGCGGCTACCCCACTTATGCCAATTCACCATCGGATTACGAACAATGCGGCAACACTTGAGGAGAATGAACCTCGCATTGCGCAGTGTTGAGCGTGAGGCTAGTAGACGGCTTGACGATGATCTGATACGAACAGAGCGATTGCTGCACCAGTGATTCTTGTCAGTTCTGGAAGGCCGCTTGATCCTTCGAGTCGTTCTTCAAAGACTCGCAGCCAGCAGTCTGCCGCAGCATGGGCTGCCTCGTCGCCATAACTCGTCCGTACACACCAGTAGAGAGCTGCGAGCCAGCGTTCCGCGTCCCATGTGAAGTTCTCCAGAGAGCAGCGGATCTTTGCATTGGAACTGGCGGGAACAAGATGCCCGTCCATGGCAACCTCCAAGACGTCATGCTGACTCCGTCTCACGCAGCAGCTTGTCTCAACACATCTTCGACTTGAGCGTCCAAGGTGCGGGCCACGCGCAGCGCATCGCGATCTCCATAAGGGGCCAGGAGGCTGGCCATCCGGTCATACGAAATATGCACGCCATCAGCGCGCTCATCCACAAGGACGGTAACCGGAGCATACGAGCCGGCATCCGGAACACGCTTTGCCATTTCTTTCATGATGAGAGGATTTCCAATGACCAGACGAATGATTCTGGATGTGTGATGCTCTGTCCCCTTGCGAACAATCATCCCGTGATCGAACTCGACAAATTGCATCAGACCGCTCTCGCCTAGGACGGGTTGTATGGCGGCCTCTAGTTCGGCGGCAGTTGTCGCTCGCTGCGTTGCTTGCCAGAGCTCTGCCATATTCGGGTGACCAATCGATGCCTTGATGGCCGCAACGACCACGTCGAATGGCTTCGAGGAGGTCACTGTAAACCGTTCCATCTCCACTTTTCTGATCATTCCGGCTCCTTTCAATCCTTCCGGGCCACTCCGAAGGCCTCAGCCGCCGCAGCGGACGACATCGCGATCGCCTGCCTCGGCAAAGCGAAACAACTCGTGGCCTTCATGCAATGGCTCTGCGGCGGCGTTTTGGCTGAAGATAGGGAAGGCCCCTCCAATCGACCGGGTAGCTTGCTTAAAAGCATCCGGCATTCATCGCAATTGGCGACTAAGGAATTCGTTTGTTCGGCTGTTGGCGAGGGCAGCCGCAGCAGCATTATAGTGCGCTCCGTTGTGCCGAGAGAAGGCATGATTCTGACCCGGATAGCTATGCACCGTCGCATTTGGTTTCCCAGCAAGAGCCGCTTTAATCTCCGCTTGTGCAGCCTTGGAAATGAACTCATCCTCCTCGGCCAGATGCATGAGAATGGGCGCATGAAGCCCATCGACCTCTCCCAGATATTTCTCAGTATCGGCGCCGTGATACCAGACCGCGGCGTCGATGCCGTCGTTGCGCACGGCTGTCATAAAGACCATCAGCGCGCCGAGGCAATAGCCGAGCAAGGCAACCTTGCCGTTGCATTCCGGAAGATTGCGTACTCTGTCGATGGTGTCGTTGACGTCCTTGACTCCGGCGTCTCGATCGTATGCCCTGTACAGACAAAGGCCGTGTTGCCAATCGGCCTCGGAGGTGACATTCAGGTCGACG
>DATDLS010000206.1:0-34622 GCA_036519195.1 Occallatibacter sp.
GGATCAAGAAACATCATCTGCATGAAGCCGTTGGCATTATAAGTAAACTTTTCCAGTCCCAGGGCTTTGCTCAGGCCCAACATGGCGTCGAGCGAACCTTTGAAGAATCCTTTTTGCTGCTTTTTTGAGGAGCGGTCGGTGAAGCCCTTGTCGACGAAGCCCTTGGCAAAGTCCACGCGGCTCAGCATGTACTGGTCTTCGACGGGAATCATGTAGAGCTTGACGTCCGGCCTGGTGTTCTGGATGTAGGTCTCGACCAGCGGTGTGCGCGTGCGAATGGCCTGGATCAGCACCTTCTCCTGCGAAATGGCCTTGTCCACCAGCGCTGACTGCTCAGGCGTCAGGGGATGCTCGGCTTCGTACTTCGGTTCCTTCTTCGCGTACGCCGAAGACAGGCTCACGGTCAGCACGAGGAAGGTAAGGGCGATCTTGCGAAACGTCATGAAAAGCTCCTGGTTAAAGTCTTGCCGATCAAAAAGTCCAGCCGGCCCTCTTCTCGATATTGCTGCCTAAAAAGGTCCGGCCGGCCGATCACTGCCCGAATTTCTGATCTCCACTTTCGATGCTACTACGCCAGTTGGAAGGTGATGCGGATGGTGGTGGTTGAGTCCACCGCCTGTCCGTTTCTGGTCGCGGGACGGAAACGGATCTGCTGCGCCACGCGGCGGGCCTCTTCGTCCAGCCCGTGTCCCAGGCCGCGGGTTATGCCCTCGACGACCACCTGGCCGGCGGCCGTGAAGGTGACGCGCAGAACCACGTCGCCTTCGATGTGCAACTGGCGCGCTTCATTGGTGTATTGCACGGGAGGCTTGGAGAGCACTTCAATGCTGGTCATGGCGGGCGCGGCAGTCGCCTGCTTTACCGGCGCCGAGGCCACAATCGCGGTCGGAACTCCGGCCGATGCCACTTTGCCGGTGACGCCGGTATTGGCCGTTCCGGTGCCGCCGGGAAGGCCAGCCGAGGCCACCTTGCCGACCATGCCGGCATTGGAGCCGGACTTGACGCCATTGCCGATGCCCGTCGAGCCGACCACTCCGTGCGGAGAGACGGCCGGGCCCTGCAAGCCGCCATAAGGGTTGCCGATGGCCGCCACGGTTGCCGGTCGGGTGGCGTTGGGGTTGGGCGTGACGCCGAAGGTTTCGCCGAGATGCACCGGAGCCGTGGAGGCCTTGGCCAAGTTGTTTTGCGCGGGCATGGCCGCAGTGAGCGCGGCCTTGGGCTGCGGGGCGAGGACCACTGCAGGCTTGGCGGCCTTGACAGCCGGCAGATTGACCTTGGCTTCCATTTCGACCGGCTTGAGCTCGGGCTTGGGCTCCGGCTTGGGCATGTTGATCTTGGGTGTTTCCAGCTTGACCTCGACCTTGGGCGGCTGAGGAGGCGTAATCTTGGGCGGCTCCGGCAGCTTGACTTTGGGCGGGGGAGGAGGTGTGGTGGGAAGAATCAGCACCGTCTCCTCGTATTTGTGCTGAACAAGCTTCTTGACCTGGGAGCCAAGATAAATCGCAATCGAAACGATCAGGCCATTGATCACCAGGCTGGTGAAGAACGAGGCAGGGCTCCGCTCGGGCTCGGGGAGCAAGCCGAAGTTGGTTCGTCCCGGGGTATAGGGCGTGCCTGGGGTAGATAGCACGGGCATGTCTTCAGTCCTCACAGTGGGTGGAATGAATTTTGAAAAGCCTGGTTCACGTCAGGGAGTTTATAGGCGGAAATCGAAGCTGGTTTCCCCGCTTTGGGAAGTTCCGGACATTAAAATTGTTAACCCGACCGCAGCGCTCCTTGGAAGCGTGTTTGCCGTCTGGCGGAGACCCTCCACCCTCGTCCGCACGAAACGGATTGGTGTTTGCACAAACGCCGTGCATTCCGAAACTCCTAAGTAATATCCAAGGCTAACCTGAAGTAATCCACAATCCCCCATCTTGGTCAGGGAACCCTCTGACGGGGTATTGTTCGTACATACCAAGGAGCTTGCAGGGTCGATCGAAGCCCGACTATAAAGCTGCCCGTTCAAAGTCCCGAGGGCAAGCCGCTTTTGAGCGGTCGTATGCCGGGAGAGCGCAGGCGCCATCGCACCTGCCCTGCTGTAATAGACTCAAGTCTAACCAAAGTGCTTGGGGAAGGACAGTCTTTTTATGAACATCCTGGTCACCGGAGGCGCAGGGTATATCGGTGGTACTGTCGCTGGATTTCTTGCCGCAAGAGGCCATAAAACGATTGCATTCGATAATTTGAGTCACGGCCGGCGGGATTTGTTGCCTGCCGGAGTGGACTTTGTGGAGGGGGAATTAGGCGACCGGAAGGCGCTTGAGAATCTTTTCATCGCCGCCCGGGAGCAGGGCCAGCCCTTCGATGGAGTATTGCACTTTGCCGCGCTCATCGAGGCGGGCGAGTCGATGGTGCGGCCGGAGACATTTTTCCGCAACAACACGGCTTCGACCCTGACGCTGCTCGAGGCCATGCTGGCCGAGGGGCCACGACGGCTGGTGTTTTCCTCGACGGCGGCGGTATATGGCGAGCCGGAAAAGGTTCCGATTCAGGAAGATGCACGGCTTTCTCCCACCAACGCTTACGGAGAGTCCAAGCTTCTGGTGGAGCACATGCTGGGATGGATGCATCGGATCCACGGGCTGCGCTCGGCCGCGCTGCGGTACTTCAACGTAGCCGGGGCGCCGGAAGGGCCCGACGGGGTGGGGCGCGGAGAGGCACATGAGCCGGAATCGCACCTGATTCCGCTGGTGTTGGACGTGGCGCTGGGACGGCGGGCCTCGATCCGGATCTACGGTCAGGATTATGCGACCCCGGACGGTTCCTGCATCCGCGACTACGTTCATGTCTCCGACCTGGCGGAGGCGCACCTGCTGGCGTTGGCGGCGTTGGAGAGCGAGGCCGCGGCAAAGCAGCGGTTGGTTTTCAACCTGGGAAATGGGCAGGGCTTCAGCGTGCGTGAGGTGATCGAGTCGGCGCGCCGGGTGACGGGGCATAGCATTCCGGCCGAGGTCCAGCCGCGGCGGCCGGGCGATCCGGCGGTGCTGGTGGCCAGCTCGGAGAAGGCGATGCGGGAGCTTGGATGGAAGCCCAAATACACCGAGCTGGACGAGATTGTGCGGACGGCGTGGATCTGGCACCAGAAGCGCTACAAAACCTAGGCCGGCAAGCTCCGGCAGCGTCCAGGCCACCTGGTTTTCGCCTCGGCGCGGCCGCCCTGGGGCAGCGACCGCTTGGGACCCTCGCGCACCTACGAGCCGGAAAACGTCCGCCGGACTTTGCGTTCACCCTGTCGGGGGGGGCGAACCGGGCCGGATCGACGCTCATCCACCGGTTTCATCGGTCAGTTTCATCTATCGGTTTCATCGCCCGGTAGATGAACAGGATGAGCGCAGGCTTCAAAAGGCCTTCCCTTTGAACAGATACACCAGCTCAATGACAAGGATAATGACGACAGTGAGTTCGAGGAAGAATGCGCGACTTTGGTTGAACTGGTCGACCATGAAGCGGTAGAGCTCTTCGGCGGTATGAACCTTGCGGGTGACCAGGTCCTTATAGTCGGGCACGCCGACCTTGAGCGCGGCGAGCCGATAGAGGCGCGCGGAAAACATGTCGCTGAGAAACTTGATGGCGTTGTCGGAATGCTCGGTGAGCTCGGCTACGTCCAGCAGGACCGTGTGCAGGCGGGTGGAGGAGCGGGCCAGGCGCCACTGGGCGAAGAAACCGGTGCCCTCGTCGAGCAGTTTGTAAACCCGTTCGAGCTCCAGGGTGAGCAGCTCGTCGTAATGGCGGAATTCGAGCAGCTGAGAGTTGGCGTACTCGAGCAGCTGGATGGCGGTTTCGGCGCCTGAGGTGGAGTCGTAGAGGAACGCGGCGTTCCAGCCGATCACGGTGAGGTCGTTGGCGTAATAGGAAATGCGCGACTGCAGAACCTCGTTGCACTCGCTCTCGGCCAGCTGGCCGGTGTCTCCGCGGACCACCTGGGCGATACGGGTGCCATGCTGCTGGATCAGATCGGTGACCGAAGGGTTGCCATTGACTTCCCGAATGTGGAAAATTAAGTAATCCTCGCTAAGCCATTCATTATAAGGATTAACCAGAGCTGATGCCGCGCGCTCCAGGTTGCTGCGGACGATGGCTGTCGCCTGGGCGGCGAAGTCCACTTCCCAGACCCAGCGGCTGGCCAGGCGGATGAGCTTGCTCCATCCATCGTGGAAGGTGAGCTCGTAAACCACACTCACCACGCCGTAGTCGTAGTACTTGATTTCGCCCTGGAGTTGCTCGCCGCTTTCAAGGACCAGGGTCTCGAGGGGTTCGACGACGGGAGGGCGCTGGTAGCGGACGTAGCCCGGTGCGGGATGCTTAAGATTGGGCTGTTGGACGGTTCGGGCGCGGATCAGCTCTTGCAGGCGATCAAGGCGGATGGCTTCGGAGACGTCGAACTGGAGCAGCACCAGCACCGAGCCGCGCAGGGTGGTTTCAGCCGACGGACTGGCGGTATCCGGCATGATGAATGATCTTACCTTGCCAGGATGACGAGAAGAACAACGCCGGTTCCCGGCTGGGCTTTCAGGGGCGGCAGCAGCCGTGATTGAGAATGAGAGGGACGTAGTAGGCATCCAACCACCAGGACAGCGCGAACACCAGTGCCAGGCCGATGACGGCCGAGAAGAAGAGGCGAACCGGAAGGGTGTTGAGAAGCCTGTCGACGCCCTCGCGCCTCGAAGGCGGCTCGTTGGGTGCAGGATGGGCGTAGAGCAGCCCGCTGGCGAAGCAGATGCAGGCCGATACTGCCACCCGGAGCAGCGCCACGTAGAGCCGCTCCTCCCAGCGCGTGCCGGGGACAAAAAAGGCGCTCAGCATGACCGGATAGAAGGAGAGCATGCCGGCGAAGAAGGAAAGCGGTCTGAGCAGTTCAAGAAGCATGGGCTGCTTCCCTTGTGTACCCCGCCATTCTAATCCTGCTTCGGCGGCCCGGCCAGCAGTCGCTTGCCGAGTGTGCGTCCACCCCTTTAGAGTGACAGCCACGCGGACTCATTTCGGGAGCTCTCCGTTTCCGGACCGCCACGCGCCCCGGCGCATATTCCTCCCCAGAAGGACGTCTTCATGTCTTCGGTTCCGGTTCCCGCCCTTTCCCATCAGGATATCGACTCCACGCTACGCGAAAGCCGCCTGTTTCCACCGCCGCCGGAGTTCAGCGCCAAGGCGCACATCAAGAGCCTGGCTGAGTATGAGGCGCTCTACAAACGGTCGATCGAAGATCCGGAGGGCTTCTGGGCCGAGGCGGCCAAGGAGTTGCACTGGTTCAAGACGTGGGACAAGGTGATGGAAGGCAATTTTCCGTCAGTTCAGTGGTTTGCGGGGGGAAAGCTTAACTTGAGCTTTAACTGCGTCGACCGCCATGCGCTGGGTGCGCGTCGGGACAAGACGGCGATTATCTGGGAGGGCGAGCCGGGCGAAGTGCGGCGGCTGACCTATCGAGAGCTGCATGTGGAGGTGCAGAAGTTCGCCAACGTGCTTCAGGGATTGGGGATCAAGAAGGGCGACCGGGTGGCCATCTACATGGGCATGACTCCGGAGCTGGCGATCGCGCTGCTCGCCTGCGCGCGGATCGGCGCCGTGCATTCGGTGATCTTTGGCGGCTTCGCCGCCAACGCCATTTCCGACCGGGTGAACGATTCGACCTGTGTGGCCATTTTGACCCAGGACACGAGCTACCGGCGGGGCGGCGAGATCAAGCTGAAGGCCACGGTGGATGAGGCGCTGAAGGGTTGCCCCACCGTGAAGCATGTTGTGGTGTACAGGCGGACCGGCAGCCCGGTGACCATGGTGGAGGGGCGCGACCACTGGTGGCACGATCTGATGGCTACGGCTGCGCCGGAATGCCCGGCCGCGGAGCAGGACGCAGAGGATCCGTTGTACATCCTCTACACCAGCGGGACCACGGGCAAGCCCAAGGGGCTGGTGCACACAACCGGCGGTTACGCGGTGCAGACCTACCTGACCTCGAAGTACGTGTTCGATCTGCAGGACCAGGACGTCTACTGGTGTACGGCGGATATTGGCTGGGTAACGGGGCACTCGTATGTGGTGTATGGGCCGCTGCAGAACGGGGCGACCGTTCTGATGTATGAGGGCGCGCCCAACTGGCCCGATTTTTCGCGCTTCTGGCGGATTGTGGACGACCACAAGGTGACTGTCTTCTACACCGCCCCGACAGCGATTCGGGCATTCATCAAGTGGGGCGACCAGCATGTGGAGAAACACAGCCTGGAATCGCTGCGTCTGCTGGGCACGGTGGGCGAACCGATCAATCCGGAAGCCTGGATGTGGTATCGGGAGAAGATTGGGCACAACCGGTGCCCGATTGTGGATACCTGGTGGCAGACCGAGACGGGCGCGATCCTGATTGCGCCCATTCCCGGAGCGGTCGCAACCAAGCCGGGTTCGGCAACGCGGCCGTTCTTCGGCATTCAGCCCGAGGTGGTGACCCAAGAGGGAAACCCGGTGCCGGCAGGCAGCGGCGGATTGCTGGTGGTGCGCAAGCCCTGGCCTTCGATGGCGCGGACGGTGTACGGCGATCGGGAGCGCTACGAGAAGACCTACTTCACCGACGTCGCGGGCTGCTACTTTACCGGCGACGGCGCACGGCAGGATGCGGATGGATACTTCTGGCTGATGGGCCGCGTGGACGACGTGATCAACGTGAGCGGGCATCGGCTGGGGACAATGGAAGTTGAGTCGGCGCTGGTGGCGCATCCCAAGGTCGCCGAGGCTGCCGTCGTGGGCCGGCCGGACGAACTGAAGGGGCAGGCGATTTCGGCGTTTGTGTCGCTGGAAAGCGGCCACGAGCCCAGCGAGCAGCTGAAGGACGAACTGCGCAAGTGGGTGTCCAAGGAGATTGGCTCGCTGGCGCGGCCGGATGATATCCGCTTTACCGAAGCGCTGCCCAAGACGCGCTCCGGTAAGATCATGCGCCGGCTGCTGCGCGAGCTGGCAACGCATGGGGAGATCAAAGGCGACACGACCACGCTTGAGGACTTCACGGTGATTGCCAAGCTGAGGGAAACCGAGGAGGGCTGATTCTTTCTAAGGCTCGCCGAGATCAAAACCGTTGGGCAGTGGCGCCTGGGTGCTTAACTATGAGCCCGTTGCTGCCGCTGCTGAGACTGGCCACCGGTGGAGGTTCGCATCCTTGGCGCCGTCCCAGCATCGGACTCGACGGGTGAATCGAGCGCAGCACAATGAGCTCCATCGCTCCTTTTGGTCGAAGCAGCTAGAACCGGTAGACGACGCCGATCGAGGCGCGGGAGTCCCAGGTTTTGTGGGGGGAAAAGGCCAGCTCCGGGGAGTTTCCAGTCTCCGAGAAGGAAGCGCCGATGTAGTCGCCGACGGCGCGCAGGGAGAGGCGCGGGTTGAGGGTGTATTCCATGCCGCCACCGGGACCGCCGGCGAAGGAGATGTTGGGCGTCTGGCTCTCGCCGGCGGTGTGCTCGCCGCCCAGCAATACATGGGCGAAGCCGCTGAAGCGGCCATAGAGTTGAGCGTGCAGTTCGGGGCCGATGAGCACCGAATCGACCGAAGGCTTGGCCGTGCTGCCCACCACTTCCGGGCTGCCCAGTGCAAACTTGTAGAAATCGCCCTCGGCAGTGAGACCGAAGTATCGACCCCAGTTGCGGGTGATCGAGACATTGAAACCCTGCAAGCCGAAGCGCGACTCGTTGACCTGGTTGAGGCTGGTGTAGGCGTAGCCGGCGTAGACAAAGTACTTGAAGGTTTTTTCCGTAGGCTCGGCGGCGCCGGGGTTGCCGGATGCGGAAGTCTGGCCAATGGCGACCAGGGGCAGAAATGCGGCCGGAACCAGGGCCAGAATCGAAAACAGGAACGTCCTCTTCAACTTGAAACTCTCCTCAACACGGTCGTGGGTCTTAGCCGGCTGAAACAGGGATCTCTTGATCGATCCCTGGAGCCGAGCCGCGAGTGAAATGCAGTACCTTCATAGACTATCCTCTCCCCCCCGCTTGGCAGAAGTCCGGGAGCCGGCGGGGAGAGCCGACCTCGCATGAGAAAGCCAGGATCTGCGCCGGGCCGTCAAGGCCCGGCTTGCGCGGATTGGACCGGCAGGGGCGGGGCGATAGTAAGCAGCTTTCCCGGGTTGTCAGATACTGTGACGGCCAGACCGCCGGGAAGGTAGCGGGCAATCACTGCGGGCTCGGCCCAATCGATCTTCCAACCGTCTTCGATGGCGACCACGGTGTACTGGCCGGCCAGCACGTTGCGCAGGGCAAAGCTGCCGTCAGAGTCGGATTGATCGCGCCGGGCGAGCGCCGAGATCGCGCTCAGATCGCGGGGCACCAGCACCACCATCAGGCCGGCTACACCCTTGCCATCGCGGCGGGCAAAGCCCTCGACGCGCGTCGAGCCCGGAACGAGGGAGACGATCAACGACAACGGCCGGTCGGCGACCGAGATCAGTCCGCCGGCTCGCGTACGGCTGCCTTCGGTGATGGACGCAATGGAGAACTCGCTGCCGGCGCGCTCCGCGGAGAGCTGCCATCGGCCGGGCGGGACCGACGGGAACGTAAAGGCGCCATTGAGACAGACACTCTGAACGGGCCTTTGGCGATCGGGGGCGTCGACGGGGTCCAGGGTCAGGTTGCAGTCCTCAGCGAAGCCCGAGCCGGCCGGCGTGCGCAGCGTGCCGCGCACGGCGGTGGTGGCTACGCCGAGCGAAGGGTCCACCTCTAGGTTGGCGGTGGCGTCCATTTCGACGACGCGCGGCGGATCGCCCTGCGCCAGCTCGTAATGGCCAGGCGCGACGCCGTTGAACTCGATCGTAGCGCCGGACGGTGCGGCGTCCTGAACGCCGCCGCTCACAGCCCCGATCACGTTGCCGAACACGGTCTGGCGTAACTCGGCGGGGGCAATCATGCCATCCTGCCTGCGCGGCGCCTCGATCTCGATGTGCAAAGCGGGCACGGCGTGGAGGGTGAGATCGGCCTCCACGCGCGCGCCGCCGGCGAGCGCCAGGGGCGTGGCGGAGGCTTCCTCGGTGGTGGAGTCGAAGTAGGTAGTAGGGTAGGCTACGTCGAGCGCAGCGGCCGGGTCGGCGGCTCCGAGCGTGTCGACGGCTGCGGCGCCTGGCGCGCGGTTGTGGGTGGCGCGATGCAGGGCGTACCAGGGCTCGGCGAGGACGGCGAGCCGGTATTCGCCGGCGGCCAGACTGCTGAACTCATAAGCGCCGGTATCGTCCGTGCTGGCTGTGCCGGATTGCAAGAGGCTTCCGCCTGGCTTGCCGGAGGCGGATTTCTGGAAGAGCATCACGCGCGCGTTTTCGACTGGATCGCCGCCTTCGGTGGTGATGATCCCATGCAGGATGACGCCGGGAACGAGGCGGAAGGTGAGCTTGTCGGTCTGCTGATCGGGGCCGGTGACGACCGCCGAGCTGAACTCCTGATGCTCGTCGTAGAAGGCGGTGCGGAAGCCGCGCTTGGAGGCGGTGAGCTGATACTTGGCTGCAGGCAGAAGGTCGAGCGAGAAGCGGCCCTCCTCGTCCGACTCCACGGCTGCGATCGTATGGCTGTCTTGCTCAGAGAGCACGGCCACACTGGCGCGGCGCACGGGCTCGCCGGAGTCGGCGTTCACGATGGTGCCGGCGATGCGGTAGAGGGCGGCGGGCGACGATGCGGTGTGGGTTGTTGAGGGTTGCGGCGGCCGTTGGGGGAATGCGGAAGGGACGCAAACAAGGCCACAAAGGGTGAAGCCGGCAAACAAGAAGGCCGACAGAATGGGGCAGATCTCGATGGGGTCTATAGGCTCAGGCCGCAGGCGCGAAAACACGGACGCGGCGAGCCTGGAGGACCCAGGTAGGCCGGAGCGATCGAAATCCCTCGCAGTTGGCATCACCGGTTGCATCAGTGCTCAGGGACCTCCAGAACCAGACTGGCGGGCGCGCCGGAGCTGAGCGTGACTTGCTGGCCGGCGTTGGGCAGTGCAGCCAGAGCGGCGGGATTACGATATTCCAGATGCGTGGGCGAGTCGAAGGTATAGACGTGATAGTTGCCGGGAGTGAGACTGTCCAGGTTCAGGGTCGGTCCCGAAGATGGATGCATGGTCATCGGTCGGATGTCCTGGACGGTGTCGAAGTCTGGAACCACATAGACGGTGAAGAACGGCTCGTCGCCGGGCAGAAAGGTCGATTGGGTTGCGGGCAGGGTGAGCGCCAGCGAGGCGCAGTCGTCGCGGAGAGTAAACTCCATGGGCGGAGGCGATGCGGCCAGACTGAGGGTGAGCGGTTCATGGGCGAGATTGAAGCTGCCAGCGTTGAATGGGCCCGCGCAGAAGCCCTTGCGGGGCAGAAAGGCGCTGAGCCAGTAGTTGCCCGGTAAGGCCGTGAAGGTGATGTCCTCGGCGCCGTTTTCCATCGACCAGATGTTGTCCGAGGTGACAAGAGGAACTCCGTCGGCGGAGTCAAGATTCAGATTGACCAGATCGGCCGCGCTGTTCGAAGTGATGGATGGGCTGGTGCTCTCCGGGCTGTGCAGCAGGCGTAAATGAACGGTGGCCGCCGAGGGTGGCGCGAGCCTGATGTGAAGGCCGGAAATGGCGCGCCCGGCAACGGTGAACTCGGCGGTGCCGGCCAAGCTCATCGGGCGTCCACCAACACCGCCCGAGGGAGTCAACATCGATTCGATTCTGCTCTGAATACCGCGCCCGGCCAACATCATGTAGCTTCCATCGGGCAGGTTGGCCTGCAGGCTATGGGAGGCTTCGTCGTACTCGACGGGGTAGGGGAGCGCATGACCGGAAACATCCATCAGCACAGCGCTGGCGCCGCCCGGTTGCCGCATTTTTCCAGCTTCAGAAGCCTGGCTCCCGGTGCCGACAAAGGCGCTGACCGGGTAAAACGGCTCGAGGGCGAGGTTGAAATTTGCCTCGGCCTCCGCGCCTGCGGTAAGGCGGATGCGGCCGGCGGCGGCCAGGTCGCGCGCATCGGGATAAAACACGGCGGGATAGCCGCTGCGCGTTACCCTGCCGGAGCTGCCGGCGGCCACCAGGCTCACCGCGGGCTCGCTCTCGAACGTCGGTTGGGTGTAGACGGCGTAGACGCCGTCCGGCAAGCCGCCGAAGCGATAGGCGCCGTCGCCGTTGGCGTGGGTGTTGGCGGCCTCGGCCCACACGGCGCGGCCGTTGTGCACCAGCTGCTTGAGCAGCAGCACGGGGACGCCTTCGGCAGGGTCACCGGTCGAAAGCGCGATGTGGCCGTGAATGGCGCAGTCAGGACTCAGTGCGAAGGTCAGCTCGGGCATTTCGGCGGCCAGAAGCACGCTGTGCGCGGGGCCTTCGGTGTCGAGGCCGGGTTCTTCACTGGCGTAAGGTCGGTCGCGAAAGCCCGGCTTGGCAACGCGGATCGTCTGCGGACCGAGCGGGACGCCGGGAATTTCGAAATGGCCTTCGCCATCGGTGAGGGTGCCGGTGCTGGCGTCGCCTTCAATCTCGACCAGGGCGCGCGGCAATGGATCGCCGCTGGCCGCATTGCGGACGATCCCCTGTACCGTGATGCGCGTTGGCTCCGCTGCCGGATTGGGTTGATCAGCTTGCTGGCTTTCTAAGCCGGTTCCGCCGCTGAGCACGACGATGAGGATCGGGGCGAACAGGAACAGAGACTTGAGCCGGAGATACGCGATGGGGCAGGCGCGCATTGGGGAGCGGGCACCAGTTTGCACCGAGCCGCGCGGCGTAGGCGCACCGGGATGGGCTCGGCGCGCACCCGGATTGGCACCGGGATCGGCGCCGGGATCGGCACCGGGATCGGCACCGGGATCGGCGCCCGGATCGGCGCCCGGATTGGCACCGGGACGAGTTGACCGCGAGTCCACTCCTCATTTTGACGGTTGAGGGGATGGAAAGGGAATCGCGCCGACAATCCGGTTCTACCGGAGGCGCAATTCCCCGGGTGAGGTCTTCGCGATCACTTTTCCTCGAGATACCAGGGAATATTGATGACGATGATGCGCTGGTTGCCGCGCACCAGCAGCATGACTTTCAACAGGTCGGCGCGGCGGTTGTGCAGCAGGTTCTCCCACCAGTGGTCGACGACCAACTCGGGCACCAGCACGCAGACCTTGTGAAACTTCGACTCCTGCTCGACGCGCAGAACGTAATCAACCATGGGCGTGAGGATGTAACGGAAGGGCGAATGCAGCACGTCGAGTCGAGGCACGCATTTGCCCGCATTGCGCAGCGGCGCGGCGATGTCGCTCTCCCACACTTTGCAGATAGCATCCGGCTCGTCGGCCACCTGGACGTGGATGCAGCGGATGTCGTGGGACATCGACAGCGCAAAGGACACGGCCTTCTCCGTGATGCGGCTCCAGCGGTCGATGGGCACGATCACGATGGGCTCGGTAACTTCCGCGGCCTTGATGGGACGGTCGAGTTCGGTCTCGCGATGGACGCGGGCGTAGTGGCGATGGACGGCGCGCATGATGAGGATCATGAGCAGGATGAGCAGCACCGTGACCCAGGCGCCTTCAACGAACTTGGCTACCAGTACGACGAGTGTTGTGATGCCGGTGGCGACAGCGCCCAGGCCGTTGACGAACATGCGCACGCGCGCTTTGCCCTTGCGCTTCCAGTGCATCACCATGCCGGCCTGCGACAGCGTGAAGGCCATGAACGCGCCAATAGCGTAGAGAGGAATGAGCCGGTCGGTCACGCCGCGGAAGATGATCAGCAGGCCTGCGGTGAGCGCGACGAGCACATAAACGCCCCAGGAATAGAGCAGACGCCGACCGCGCAGCATGAACACGTGCGGCATGTAGTTATCGATGGCGATGGCGCGGGTGAGGCGGGGGAAATCAGCGAATGCGGTGTTGGCCGAAAGCGCCAGCACCAGCAGCACGGATGCGATGGTGAGGTAGTAAAACCAGCCGTGGCCCATGACGGCGCGGGTCAGCATCGACAGCACGCTCTCGTATCCGGGGCCTTCGGGGTTGGTGGCAACGATGCCGTAACCGCGGCAGAGCAGGGCGATTCCGGCCAGCAGAATCGCCAGCAGCGAGATGATGATGGTAAGCGTGATCTTGGCGTTGCTGCGGGTGTCGTCGCGGAAGGCCATGACGCCGTTGCTGACGGCTTCGACGCCGGTCATGGCGGTGCAACCGGAGGAAAATACTTTGAGCAGAAGCCACGCGCCGATGGCTGCGGTGGCCGCGGGCACGTGCGGCAGCGGGGTCAATGGGTGGGGATGGCCGCCGGAAGCCAGGACATGGTATGCGCCGACGGCGATGACGATGAGCAGCGTTACGGTGAACAAATACGTGGGAATCATGAACACCACGCCGGTGTCGTGAACTCCGCGCATATTTACGATGGTCAAGATCAGCAGTACGGCGAGGCAAAGCTGAAGCGTGTAGGGTTGTAATTGGGGCGCGGCGGAGATCAGCGCGCCGACACCGGCCGAGATGCCCACGGCTGCGGTGAGGATGTAATCGATCATGAGCGCGGCGGCGGCCAGCAGGCCTGCGCCTTCACCGAGGTTTTCCGAGGCCACCGTGTACGAGCCGCCGCCATGCGGGTAGGCATCGATGGTTTGGCGATAGCTGAAGTAGACGATGGCGAGCAGGATCACGATGGCCGCGCTGATGGGAACGATGTATTGCACACCCATGAGTCCGAGTGGAATCAACAGCGTCAGCGCAGCTTCCGGGCCGTACGCGGCGGAACTGAGCGCGTCCAGGCCGAAGATGGGAATGCCGGCGATCGGGCCGATGTGTTCGGCGCGCTCTTCGCTGGTGGCAAGCGGCCGGCCGAAGAGCAGGTCTTGAATGCGGGAGGTAATTGCCATGGGCAGTTTTCATCCGACGGGCGAGGATTGGGAAGGGAAGTGCCGCCGAGGGCATTGTCTCACGAGGGAGGCCGCAGCCGAATGAATGAGTTGATGCTCCAACATTCTTTCTGCCGCTCGGGGACTGGCTCGCCGGGGGGCGCAGGGGTTGTCGTCGATCACCCTCTTGCTGCTGACTCGACCCGAGCCATTGATCCCCTCAAGCGCTCCGCTCGTCCAGCAGCCGGCTGATGAGTTGATGCATCTTGTCCTCCTGCTGTTCGATCGACTGGAGGAGTTTGAACTGGGTGCGGCAGCGATCGAGATTGTGGTCCGGGCTATGGACCTTGTAGTAAGGGTCGCCGGCGAGGTAGTCGGCGAGGAAGCGGATGCCCTGCTCGAAGGCGAGCAGTTTGCCGGCGAAGGCCAGATGCTGCTTTTCGCCGTGGGTCAGAAATTTGCCAGCGGTGCTTAGATAGCCGCTGAGGAGAGCTTCAAACATGGGCAATTGCATGGTCACTTTGGCGAGGTCGGGCTCGTCTTCCTGGGCGGGGCTGGTGGCGGTGCGCACCATGTCGCCGAAGTCGTAAAGCGACAGGCCGGGCATGACGGTATCGAGATCGATGACGCAAAGAGCCTGGCCGGTGGTCGCGTCGAAGAGCACATTGTTGAGCTTGCAGTCATTGTGGGTGACGCGCTCCGGCAGGTTGGCGTCGAGGAGAACGCCGGCGATGGATTGGCGGGCGAAGGCGAATGCAATTTCTGTTTTGGCAAAGCGTGCACGGTTGGCCCGGTCGGCGGCGACCTCGTGCCCGAAGGCAGCCAAGCGCAGGGGCGTGTTGTGGAAATCGGCAATGGTGTCATGGAGGCGCGGCAGGGGCAGGTCGGCGAGCAGGCTTTGGAATTGGCCGAAGGCGCTGGCTGCCTGAAAGGCCTGCTCGGGCGATTGGACCGAGTCATAGGTGCGGGACTGTTCCACGAAGCGATACATGCGCCAGCAAGAGCCGCCCTCATCGTGATGCCAGGCTTGCCCGTCGCGGGTCGGAATCAGAGCCAGCACCTGGCGATGGCTGCCGGGTTGGCCGGAAAGCTTTGTCGCCACATGCGAGGTGACGCGGCGGATGTTTTCCATTAAGTCCGCGGGGTTTTTGAATATGGCCGTGTTGACGCGCTGAAGAAGGGTGCGCGTTGGCAGGCCCTCGTGATCGTAGACGGCGCAGTAGGTGTCGTTGATGTGGCCGGTGCCGTACGACACAACGGTGGCCAGTTCGCCATCGATCAGAAACTGTCGCGCGACCCCGCGCAGGTGCTCCTCAGTTGTGGTCATGATCCAAGAGGGATGATAGCCGGGTGGGGGCAAGCACGTCTGCTCCCCGGCTTGGCTGGTCTGCGGCCTAAAGAGTCTGCGCCGCGGCAGAGGGAAGCGTGAAGTGAAAGCGGCTGCCACATCCGAGGGCGCTTTCGGCCCAGATGCGGCCGCCCTGCTGCTCGACGATGCTGCGACAGAGGGCGAGACCGAGACCGGTGCCGCCGAGGGCGCGTGAATCAGACGCGTCACCCTGCAGGAAGCGCTCGAAGATGCGGTCCAGTTTTTCCGGAGCAATGCCGCGGCCCTGGTCTTCAACCGTAAAACAGACCTCCGGGGAGGCTTCCTCGTCGCCGCCACGGGGGCGCGCGGAAAGCCGGATCGTGCTGTCGGGTGCGGAAAACTTGATGGCGTTGGTGACCAACTCGTTGAGCACTTGCAGGATGCGTTCTTCATCGGCCATGACCCTGACGCTCGGCCCATCGATGCGCACCGTGATGTTGGCCAGGCTGGCTGCGGCATAGGCCACGTCGGCGGCGCGGCGCAGCAGGTCAATGGCTACCAGGGGCTGACGATCGAAGGAGAGTTTGCCCTTCTGCACTTTTTCGAAGTCGAGAATATCGTTGACCAGGCGAATGAGCCGGTCAGAGTTGCCAATGGCCATGTCGACCATCTGGCGCTGCTTCTCGGGGCGCTTGTCGAGAGTGCCGGAGGAGATCAGGCCGAGCGACGCGCGCAGCGAAGTGAGCGGGGTGCGCAGTTCGTGGCTCACCGTAGAGATGAATTCGTCCTTCATGCGCTCCAGGCGGCGGCGGTCGGAGATGTCCTGGAAGGCGACCACCATTCCCGAGATCATGCCGTTTTCAAGGAGCGGGTTGGCGCTGTATTCGACCGGGAAGGCGGTGCCGTCGTTGCGCCAGAAGACTTCATCGTGCATGCGGATGGACTCCGAGCGGCGCAGCGCCTGGAGGATGGGATCGGTGGACTTGGAGTAGGGGGTGCCGTCGGCGTGGCTGTAGTGGATGACTTCATGCAGGTCGCGGCCGGTGAGCTGCTCAGGCGTGTATCCCAGCGCGTCGGCGCCGGCTTGGTTGATGAAGGTAAGGCGACCTTCGAGATCGATGCCGTAGATGCCGTCGCCCACCGATTCGAGGATCAATTCACGCTGGCGGGTGGCCATGTGCAGTGCCTGCTCGGCTTCGTGCTGCTCGGTGACGTCGGTGCCGTGAATGAGGATGAAGGGTCGCTCGGCGGGCAGCTCCATGCGGCGGCTGCGGCAGGCGATGCGACGATAGACGCCGTCACTGCGGCGCAGCACGAGAGCGCCTTGCCACTCGTCTTTGGTTTCGAGAACGCGCAGCGAATCCTGGAAGGCGCCCAGGCCGGCGGTGTCGAGCAACTCGGCGACAAAGCGCCCGGTCAGGGCGCCGGCACTGTAGCCGAGGGTTTCAGCGGTGAAGGCGTTGAGCGACGTGAGCCGGCCCTCCATCGAGCAGGTGAAGACGAAGCCGAGGGAGTTCTCGACCACCTCGCGGTAGCGGGCTTCACTGGAATGCAGGGCCATCTCTGCCTGGCGCTGGTCGGTCACATCCTGGCCACTGACGATCAGATATTGAATCTCCCCATCCGGACCTTGCAGCGGGCGCAGCGTCCAGCTGACGCGGCGACCGAGGCCGCCGAGCATGCGCCAGGCGGTCTCATGGGGGCCGGAGACCTGGCCGGTAGCGGCCTCACGCAGCTTGGTGGAGGCCCAGGGACGGTCATCCGGTTCGAGCACTTCGTCGACAAACCGGCGACCTGCGGCGTCGGCCAGGCTGAGGCCGGTTAATTGCGCGCAGGAGTGGTTGAGACGCACCATACGGCCGGCGGTGTCGAGGACAGCGATCAGGGCGGGAATGGAATCTAGGGTCGCGGCGACGAAGCAGCGCTCAATGGCAAGGGCGCGCTCGCTGCGCTGGCGGGCGCGCTGCGATTGTTCCTGGGCGCGGACGCGGGCATAGAGCTCAAGCCGGGTGACGAACTGGCGACCGAGCACTTCGAGCAACGTGATGTGCTCCTTGTTGAAGTGCTCTGGGTCGCGGGCCAGCACGGCCAGCGTGCCGATGACCTGTTCGGCACTGGAAATCAGCCTCACCCCGGCATAGGAGCGGCAGGGCCTTGCCCCCATCAGCGCTATCCCGGTGGGGGGGAAGCGGGGATCATCGGCGGCATCGCGGACGAGCAACGGCTCGCCCTTCTCGAGAAGCCATTGGCAGGCGGTGGTGGAGCGAGGCTGCTCCTGCGCCTTGAAACCAAATTGGGACTTGAACCACAGGCGGTTGAAGTCCATCCAGCCCATGTAGGCGTAGTCGGCGTTGCTGAGTACGGCCGACAGCTCGGTGAGCTCATCGAGCGCAGGGTCAGGGTTGAGGTCAAATGACTCGTTGTCTTGCCGCATTGACCCAGTCAGATGATCTGCGAGATGTTGACCCAGCATTGTGCCCATTGGATACACGATCAGCTAAGGCAAGTATCGAGTATCCGGCGGGGAATCGCTCTGCCACAAAGATGGGAGATGGATGGTTCAAACCGTACGACCTAAGTAATTCAAGATTGCGGGCGAACGCCCAGGTATGTGTTACTTGGGACGGGGCCGGGGCGGCCCGGGCGCATTACCTGGGAGGGTTACCGCTGTGGTTCCGCGCGAGGAAAATCGGGCGGGCTTGGGCAGCCGGTATGAGAAAACGGGGAGATGCGTTCCCGGTTCATTGCTACTGAACCTTGCAGCAGTCTCCGGCCGTGGCCGGCTCGTTGCCGCCGGCGTCGAGAACGACTTTCCAATTGCCGTCCGGCTGCTTACGCCACACGGTCATGTAGCGGCCGCTGGTGGTCACCGGATTTCCGTTGGCGTCTTTGCCGTGACCTTCAAAATGCCCCCAGGTGTAGCCCATGTCGCCGGAAGGGCCCATCACCGCTTCGGTGGGGGTCCAGGTGAGTTGGTATTCCTTGGGGTTCCAGCGGGCGTCTTTGACGATGGCTACCCTGCCAATGAGCGGAGCGGCTCCGTTGCCCAGCGCGACCCCGTCTTCGGCGAACCAGTCGGCAAAGGCTGGGCCGCCGCGTTCGAGCACGTCTTTGGCAAAGCGGGCTTCGAGGTCGAAAAGGATCATTTTGCCGGGCTTGATGGTGGTGTCGGACAGCGGGTTGGGCGCGGTGGCGGCTGCGCCGGGCTCCGGCAGTTGCGCGCCGAGGGTGGGAGCCATGCTCCCGGCAGCGATCAGGATTCCCGCAAACGACGCTCGCCTGACTGCCCCGACAATTTTCCCCGCCATGAAAGATCTGTGCACGATTTGTACCTCCCCCGATTCCATTGTTTACCGCCATCCTACAACCCCGGCCCTGGTCCGGGTTGGGCAGGTCCGGGTTGGGCTGGTCGGGTTTGGTTTGGTTTGGGTTGGGTTGGGCAGGCCGGGTCGGGCCGGGGTGGGCGGCGCGGCGAGCAACTCGATCCCTGCTTTGCGCCAGACCAGACCGGGATGGCATCAAATCCGTCAAAACAATCGCGCTGTGCCCAGCGGCCTGGTTGGTATACTTGAAGATGGTTTGCCGCCGGGTGAAATTCATTTGGGGCGCGCTGCGACCGTTCGCGCGAACGAGAGCGAGGCTTTAAGACGCTGAATCGGAAGCCGTTGGATGGCGCAAGCCGGGAGGCTAGGGGCGGCTCGCGCTGCCCAGAGTTTACCCGGCACCTATCCGGGGGAAGGAAGACATGGGAGCATTGCTGGAGTCGATTCATACGCCTGCCGACTTGAAGCGCCTCAGTTTTGCGCAAATGGCGGAACTTGCCGAGCAGATCCGCGCATTCCTGATCCAGACACTGGCCAAAACCGGCGGACATCTCGGACCGAACCTGGGCGTGGTGGAACTGACCCTGGCGCTTCATGCGGTTTTCAATACTCCGGAAGACAAGCTGCTGTTTGACGTCAGCCACCAGGCGTATATCCACAAAATATTGACCGGAAGGCTGGACCGCTTTGCGACCATCCGCCAGCCCGGGGGCCTGAATGGCTTTATGCTGCGTACGGAAAGCGAGCACGACGCGTTTGGCGCCGGGCACGCCGGGACGGCGCTTTCCGCGGCGCTGGGCATGGCGGTGGCGCGCGATCTGGCCGGCGGCACGGAGAACGTGATTGCCGTGGCCGGCGATGCTGCGTTTACCAATGGCATTTCTTTTGAGGCGCTTAACAATATCGGCGAGCAGACCAAGCGGCTGATTATCGTTCTCAATGACAATGAGTGGTCCATTGACCGCAATGTGGGCGCGATTGCGCGTTACTTCCACAAGATTGTGACCAACGCGCACTATCAGCATTTGCACGAGTCGGCCAAGCGCATTGTGCAGAAGATCGGCGGCAAGACCGCCGTTACGCTGGCGCGGCGCGCCGAAGAAGCGGCCAAGAGCATGCTGTGGCCTTCGATCTTGTTTGAGGAGTTTGGCCTGGAATACTTCGGGCCGATCGACGGGCATAATCTGCCGCTATTGGTGGAGACGTTCAAGTTTCTCAAAGGCATTGATCGGCCGGTACTGCTTCACGTGCTCACGCAGAAAGGCCGCGGCTACCAGCCGGCGCTCGATGGGCAGAAGAAATTTCACGGGCTGGGGCCGTACGACGCCAAGACGGGCAATACCAAGCCGGCGGGGCTGCCGACTTACTCGGAGGTCTTTGCCAATACGCTGGTTGAAATGGCCAACAAGAACGATCGCATTGTGGCAATTACCGCGGCCATGCCCAACGGCACGGGGCTCGATCTGTTTCGTCCGCATCATCCCAAGCGGTACTTTGATGTTGGCATTGCCGAGGAACATGCAGTGGTGTTCGCAGCGGGGATGGCGACACGCGGGTTCCGGCCGGTGTGCGCCATTTATTCCACCTTCTTGCAGCGCGCCTTCGATCCGATTGTGCACGACGTCGCGTTGCAAAAACTGCCGGTCGTGTTCTGCATGGATCGTGCCGGGCTCTCCGGCGATGATGGTCCCACGCACCACGGTCTGTTCGACATCAGCTATCTGCGCGGGATTCCAGAGATGGTACTGATGGCACCGAAAGACGAAGACGAACTGGCGGACATGATGGCCACGGCGGTGCAACTGCCGGGGCCGAGCGCCATCCGTTATCCGCGCGGCGTGGTGGCGGGTGTGGCGCGCAAGGCGGAGCCCGAGGTGCTCACGGTAGGCAAGGCGGAAGTGATCGAGGATGGTTCCGACGTGGCGATTCTCGGCCTGGGACCGATGGTCGCGCTGGCCAAGGAACTGGGCGTGCGTCTCGACTGCGATGGATTTTCTGCCGCGGTGATCAATCCGCGCTTCGTCAAGCCTCTGGATCGGGATTTGCTTGCCGCCTATGCCCGGCGCGTGGCTGCGTTTGTCACCTTTGAAGATCACGTGAAGATGGGTGGCTTTGGCGCGGCGGTGATTGAAGCGCTTGAGGACATGGGCAGCCCGGTGCCGGTGGTGCGGATCGGCTGGCCAGATCAATTTATCGAGCACGGCAAGATCGAAGATCTGCGCGCCCGGTATGGATTGACAGTGGACGCAGCACAGGCGCAGGTACTGCCGCTGTTGGCGCACCGGCGCAGAGCCACGCTGGTGGCGAGCTAAACATGATGCCGCAAACAGGTGCGCACCGGGAGATCGAACAACCGCTAGCCATGTGGACATACGGTGTTCACATGCGCAATTCCTCATGAGGCGGGGTTTCAATGGACTGCCCTCAATCGCCTCGGCCCGTCCGGCGGACGGGACAAAGACGGACCGAATATGGACAACTAAAGAACGGAGCCCGCGTCGATGCGTCGATGGATTACTCTAATGATCCTGTCTTGCGGCGCGGCTCTTTCCATTATTCTTTTGCTGCGCGATCGCGGACAGGACCTTGAAGCCATGGCGCGCAGCGGCGCCATTCAAGAAGATGCGCCGATCAAGGCCTCTGTCGACGTGTTGATCCAGGCGCCTCCTGAAAAGGTGTGGGCGGTGTTGACCCGAGTGAACGATTGGCCGCGGTGGCAGCCCACGATCAGCCATGCCGAGATGACCGGCCTGTTGGAGAGCGGGACGTCGTTTACCTGGGGCGGCGGCGGGGTGAAAATCAAATCGCGTTTCGCATTGGTTGAGCCCGGGGCCCGAATTGGATGGACCGGCACGTCGATGAATGCGCACGCCATTCATCAGTGGAGGCTGGAAAGTGTTGCCGGCGGCAAGACGCACGTGCATGTGGACGAATCGATGTCGGGGTTTCCGATTATGCTGTTTTACTCATCTAAAGAGCTTCAGGAGAGCGACCAATTCTGGCTCGACCGCCTGAAGCAGGAGGCAGAACGGTAGCAGATTGGTTTCAGGCCCTTCGCGAATCGAGCTGAGACATGTTTCCCTTTACGCCGCTGTGCGACAATCCTCAACAGACCCGTTCATCTATGCGATTTGTTCGAAACCTTGCGATTGGATTGTGCGGAGTGGCTCTCGGCCCCCTACTGGCTCAGGCACAAACGCAAGCCCCTGCTTTTCCGAAGACTGCGCCCACCGCTCCGCCACCCTTGGTGCTTGCCGGGGGCACGATCATCGACGTCAGCGAATGGGGCCACTCGGCAAAGGATCTCGAGGACGCAGTGGTGATTGTGCGCGACGGCCGGATCAGCGAAGTTGGCTCGCGGTACGCGATTACCATTCCCAAGGGCGCGCGCGTTCTTGATTGCACGGGCAAGTTCATCCTTCCCGGATTGGTGGATGGATTCGCCGGGGTCAACTCCCAAGGCCAGGCCAGCGCCAACCTCTACATGGGCGTGACCACGGTTGTTGCGTCGAACGACCCACACCACGGCAGGATCGACTTCTCGGCCAATCCCAGTCCGCATTTGTATCTGCTTGACTCAGTGGGTACGACCGATAACTGGAGCTTGCTCATCAATCGTCCGGAGTGGGAGGCCAAGTTGAAAGGGGGCGCGCATCCGGTGGAGTTGAGCCCAGAGGATACCGCGCGGCAGATCCTTGACGCATCGCACCTGGGGGTGCGCGTACTTTGGCTGGGACACACGGTCACCGCGGCGAATACGCAGTGGATCGTTGCGCGCGCTCACCAGATGGGCATGGTGACCTATGGAGAATTTGTGGCCACGCCTTACTCGGTGGGCGTAGAGGCGGGTGTGGATGTGCTGCTGCACATGAGCCGCTACGAGCTGGGCGTGATTCCTGATGAACTGCAGCGGCCGCTGGTTGAGGATCCGGAAGACGGCGCAGCGGTTACGGCGTATGACTACTCTGAACGCCTGCCGCCGACCGATCCGCATTGGCACTCCTATGCGCAGTTTCTGGCTTCGCATCATGCCGCGCTGATGCCTACCTTCAGCCTTTACTACCTCGGACTGCCGGGCCACAGAAATCTGTGGAAGGAGCCGGCGGCTGACCTGCTCGATCCCAAAGACATGTTCAATCCGTCGGATCCGAGTACCGGCGAACTGAACTATCCGCTGTCTCTGTGGGCGCGCCACCTGCCGGCGATGGGCCAGCGCTACATGGAAGAGGGGCAGCGCAAGAAAGCGGATCAATCGGCGATGCGGCTGTGGCGCATCAACGAGGCAATTTTTTCTGCTTATCCGCATTACCTTGCTGCCAGCAGCGCAGCCCAGTCCGGGACCATGCCCGGCATCTCCATGCATACGGAGTTGGAGATGCTGGTGCGGCTTGGTCTTTCGCCGCGCGAGGCACTGGCTTCGGCGACCAACAACTATGCGCTGCAACTGGGATGGAACGAACTCGGGCAGATTGCTCCCGGCAGACGCGCCGATATCCTGGTGGTCGACGGCAACCCGATCGAGAACATCTGGAACGCGCGCCGCATTTCCACCTTGATCGTGGATGGCAATACGCTGGATCGCGATGCGCTGCTCAATGGGAAGAAGTGATGCAGGGGAAAATGCGCCCCAGGCGCGGCGATCGATCGAATGGGCCCCGTGAAAAGGGAGCAGAGCGTGGCGTGTCTCAAAATCAGCCCGGAGAGGGCCGCGGAGTATGGCGCCCGTCCAGGGCGCTGGCGGCTTCCGGCTGGACAAGCCAGGCGGAGCGGTCCGATTGGGGAGGCCAACTGGGTTAACCCGCGTGAACCGTTTCGTCGCTGAGCGTGATCTGGCCCTTCGCGAACGATGCGCCGACGGGGCCGCCGGAGACCTCGGTCTTCCATTCAGCCCTGGGGCCACCCTTCTTGACCATCTTGATTCATTCCCTTCGAGCTCACTTTGCCGGCGGCCACCCGGCAGGTGAGGATCGTTACCAGAGGGTCTTTGTTTTGCGGGCTTGAGCAGCGTGTCCGCGGCACCTGCCTGTAGCTTGACGAAGGCCTCATCACAACGATTGGGGAGAACCAGCCGCGATCGTTTAACGTATCGATAGCACCCATGGGCAGCCGGGCACCGCATGGCAAGAGGAACTTATCGACTCCGCAACCAGAATCGCCATCCGCAAGCCCCACCACAACCGGTGGCTACTGCTTATTGCGGCCTTCAAACTGGCCCAGGCCCTGCTGTTTGTCCTGATCGGCGTGGGCGCCCTGCGCCTCATCCATAAGGACATTGGCGATCTGCTGCTGCGCCTGGCGTACCACATGCGCTTCAATCCGGAGTCGCGCTTCGTCAACTTTGTGCTGGATCACGCCGAGTTTGTGACCGACAAGCTGCTGCGCCGCTTCAGCCTGGCGCTGTTTGCCTATGCGGCGCTCGGCACCGCAGAGGGAATTGGGCTCTACCTTGAAAAGGCCTGGGGCGAATACATGACGCTGATCATTACCGCGTCGTTTTTGCCCTGGGAGATCTTCGAGGTGTTGCGGCGCATGACCGTGATGCGATCCGCGCTTCTGGTGGTGAACATACTGGTGTTTGCCTACCTTTTAAAGGTCGTAGTGGAGCGAGGCAAACAGCTCTAGACGAAACGGGAAACGGCATAGGACAGAAAGCCGTTCGCTTTTTATTCGCCTTACCATGCGCCACTAGCGTTGTCTAGTAGGGGAACCCTCACTATAAACACTATATCTTGTGGTATTTGGAGATCTATATACCATTAGAAGAATTTTCCACAATTCAATCCACAGAAAACAGGTTTCCGGTCTTCTTTTTTATTTCTGCGCGATTCTTCCGGCTGTACTATCGCTCTTGTGGAGTCAAGTGGAGCGAAATGGACTTCGATGGAGTTGAGAAGTGGATTTCAAGTCAAAAAATCCCTCCTCTGACACTCAGCAAGTCTACTCGCATTTTGTTTTCTTCACGGGGCAAACAGGGTTAGAGAACGGCTGGGGAACCAGCCTGGCTAACGCCAAGGCTGAAGTTCAGGCGAGGAACCCGGGCGAGGTCGAGGACTGGAAATCGACCGCCAGGGGCAAGAGGAAGATCGGTGTTTCGGGGAAACAATCCGGCCAAAGTAGACGACAAAGGGCGCCTCAAGATTCCGTCTGCGTTCAAGGCTTTGCTGGATCAAGCGAACGTGACCGAGCTCTATATCACCTCGACGGATGGGCGGAAGGCTGAAATCTGGCCACTGCCGGAGTGGGAGAAGCGGGAAAAGATGCTGGTCGAAAACAGCAGCAACATGGTAGACGCGGTGGAAAAGTACTTGAACCTGACCAGCTATTACGGTCAGCAGGTGGAGATCGATAGCCAGTCGCGGGTTGTGCTTCCCCAGAAACTGCGCGATAAGGGCAAGCTGGATGCCGAGGTCGTGGTGCTGGGCAAGCTGGTGTATCTGGAAGTGCAGAACGAGAAGGAATTTGAACAGAACCTGGGGGCGTACGAGATGACGGCGGATGATCGCAAGTCGGTGGCAGCCATTGTTCGCATGAACGGGTGAGATTGGGACCAACCCCTGAGGGGGAGCACATGACGAAATCCAATGACCGCCATGTGCCGGTTCTGTTCAACGAAGCGCTCGAGTTTTTAAAGGTGCGTGCCGGCGGGACTTATGTAGATTGCACGCTGGGACTGGCAGGACATGCCGAGGGAATGGTAAGGCAGTTGGGGCCGAAGGGGCATTTGATCGGATTTGATCGCGACCCCGAAGCACTGGAGTTGGCTAGGCAACGGCTGGCACGAGTTGGCAGTGAGTTAGGCGCTGAGGCCCCGCAGGTGACGTTTGTGGGCGAGGCCTTCAGTTCGATCTCCGGCCATCTCAAGCCGGCATCGGTGGACGGACTGCTGGCGGACTTTGGGGTCAGCAGCCTGCAGTTTGACCAGGCACACAGGGGATTCAGTTTTCAGGCAGACGGACCGTTGGAAATGCGCATGGATACGCGCACCGGGGTGACTGCCGAACAGGTGGTGAATGAGGCGAACGAGCGTGAGCTTGCCGACCTTATTTACGAGTACGGAGAGGAAAGGAGGTCGCGGAGAATCGCCAGAGCCATTGTACGCGGGCGGCCAGTTACAACCACGGCGCAGTTAGCACGGATTGTATCTTCAGCCGCCCCGTCAATGAAACAGGAGCGGATTCACCCGGCGACACGGACGTTTCAGGCTCTTCGTATTTATGTGAATCGTGAGCTAGACGAGATCAAGGCATTGTTTGAGGCCGCACCCAAGTTGCTTAAGCCCTCGGCAAGGCTGGCAGTGATCAGCTTTCACTCACTGGAAGATCGTATTGCCAAAGACAGTCTGCGCGAAGGCGCGCAGAAGGGGATCTGGGAAATATTAACCAGAAAGCCCGTGACTGCAGGCGAAGAAGAGATCGAGCGTAACCCGCGCGCCCGCAGCGCCAAACTGCGAGCCGCGGAAAGACTGAAAGACTGAAGGGCAACGGACAGCTCGGAAGGGGCAATTATGGCGGCAATCGCGACGAACTACTTTGAGACAGGCCGCAGCCTGGGCAAGCGCATCAGCGAGAGGAATGCTGAGCTGCTGGAGATGCAGCCGCTCCGGCGGCGCGGCGTGCGGACGCCGGAGTTTCACTTCGCCCGGCACATTGATAACTCACGATTGGTCAAGGCGCCTGACCCGGTTCGGGTGCGCGAGATGCGCGTGTTTGCCGCTGCCATTACCGTGCTGTTTTCCCTGGTGATGATCTACGGGGTGCAACATTTCTATGCAATCGAGAGCGGATACCGCGTTGAGGCGGACAAGCAGGCGGTTGAACAGTTGCGCGAGGACAACCGCCAATTGCGCCTTTCCGAAGCTCAGCTCAGCCAGCCTAGCCGCATCGATTCGATGGCCCGGCAGCTGGGCCTGGCAGAGCCGGCACCCGGCCAGGTTGTTCATCCGGAGGCTCGGCCTGATGCAACCGGACCGGTGCTGGCAAAGCTAACTCCACCGGCGCCCCCGGTTCAGTAACAGGACGGAAGTCTTTCTTTAAACTAAGCGATCGGCTCTACCCTCAAAAATAATGGTCTCAATGGTTGCAGGGAGGATTGATACGACGCCGGAAATAGAGCGAAGTTGCACGCTGGATGCAGCTGACAGCTTTTGAGTGTGCGGAGCCTATCTCATGCAGTCACCCGTTCGAGCCAGCCGCAGCCGCAACAGCGTAACCCGCGTCATTCCCCTGAAGGGCGCGCGTTTCTGGATCATTTGCCTTTTCTTTTCGGTGTGGGCGCTGACCATTGGCGGGCGGCTGTTTTGGTTGCAGATTGTGCGTCACAAGGAGTTTCAGGAGCGCGGGGAAAAGCAGCAGCAACGCACCTTTGAAGTGGCTCCGCGGCGGGGCGTGCTTTACGACCGCAACCTGCACGAGCTGGCCATGACGGTGCAGGCGGATTCCTTTTACGCCGTGCCCAGCGAGATTGACGACAAACAGCGCGCTGCCTGGGTCGGCTCGACCGCGCACGCTCTGGCTGCGGTTGCGCACACCGATCCCCAGGACGGGCTGACCAGCGAAGCGCAGATTGGCGGGCGGCTGACAAACGGCCACAGCTTCGCCTGGGTGGCGCGGCGTGTCACGCCGGAGGTTGCAACGCGCGTCAAGGCGCTGGCGATCAAGGGAATCTATTCACAAAAGGAATTCGAGCGGTTCTACCCGGATAACGAGATCGCTGCGCAGGTGCTGGGGTATGTGGGCGCGGACGACAACGGGCTGGGCGGCCTGGAACAGAGATTCGAGCCGCAGCTGCACGGCGTTCCCGGCCGCATGTACACGGCCATGGATGCGCGGCGCAAGGTTCTGGGCTCGAGCGAACACGAGCCAGAGCCGGGCCAGAATCTGGTGCTTACCATCGATGAAAATATTCAGTTCCTGGCCGAGCGCGCGCTCGATCACGTGATGGAGAAGACCCAGGCATCGAACGGAACCGTGGTGGTGCAGGACGTGCACAGCGGGCAGATTCTGGCTCTCGCGATCCGGCCCACGTTCAATCCCAACCAGGCGCGCCGGACCACGCCGGCCTTGCTCAAGAACCACGCTGTGAGCGACGTGTACGAGCCGGGCTCGGTTTTCAAGCTGATTGCTTATTCTGCCGCGATGGACCAGCACGTGGCTTCACCGGATGACCCCATCGACTGCCAAAACGGGCAGATTACGATCGCCGGGCGCGTGATCCATGACAACCAGGGAGAGCACTACGGCGTGATTCCAGTGCACAAGGCGCTGGAGGAATCCAGTGACGTGGCGGCCATCAAGCTGGCGCTGAAAGTGGGGCAGGACAAGTTCTACGACTACGTCCGCAGCTTCGGTTTTGGCCAGCGCACGGGCATCGAGCTGCCTGGCGAAACACGCGGCCTGCTGCGGCCAGTCAACCGCTGGCAGCCGTCCTCGATTGGCTCGGTTGCCATGGGACAGGAGGTGGGCGTAACCCCGCTGCAACTGGTTTCGATGGTTTCAACGATTGCCAACGGCGGAACGTATTTGCCGCCGCACGTGCTGATGGCTCCTCAACAGCGAGTGCATCCAGAGGCGGGGCTCCAGCCGTCGCCGTTTCGGCCCGGGGACGAGCTGCCGAATCCGCTGCCGCCGGGCGCGCACCGCGTACTTTCAGAGATGGCAGCGGCCCAGATGCGCAAAATGATGGAGGGCGTGGTGCTTTATGGCACGGGCAAGCCGGCGCAACTGAACGGGTATTCTTCAGGCGGCAAAACGGGCACGGCGCAGAAGATTGATCCGGCAACGCACAAATACTCGAAGACGATGCACATCGCGTCGTTCGCAGGAATTGCGCCGGTCAATAATCCCGTGATCTCTGTGGCTGTGGTGATCGACAATCCAACCCGGGGCGGGTCGTATTATGGCACCGCGGTGTCGGCGCCGGTGTTTGCCGAGGTGGCGCAACAGGTGCTTGAGTACCTGGGCGTGCCGCACGATATTGACGTGCAACCGCCGCGCACCAAGACCAAGCCAGAGGCGGCGATTGCCGAAGATGACGGGCAGGAGCAGGGGGATGTGAACTCGCTGTTCGCGGCCATCAACGATCTGCCCAACGATGACCCGTTGCGCGCTGCGCCGGCAGAAACGAGTGCCAGCGGACTGGTAGCTTCTGAAACAAGGAACCAATCGTCGGCCAAGAATGCGCATCCTCTGGCTGGTCGGGGCATCGTCAGCACAGCGGTTCTCAAGGACCAGGCAGCGCCGCCCGAGGTCCCGGCTGGATCGGCAGCGTCGCAGGGGACCTCGCAAGCGGTCCTGGTCACGGAGGAGAAAAAGCTCAAGGTGCCTTCGCTGATCGGATTGCCGGTGCGCCAGGTGATTGTCCAGTCCGCTGCTGCCGGATTGGAAGTCAAGATCAGCGGCAACGGAACCGTGCGTCAACAGGCGCCCGCGGCTGGAACCCTGGTGGCTGCGGGAACGCAAATCGTGGTCCATTGCGGACGTTAGGCCCGGTTCCGACTGCTGAGGCGGTTGGGCTCCTCAGTCGGAACCGGGCCTTAGACTCCTTCCGGCCAGCGATCGGTTCCCTCCAGCGACTGGCCTGTTTCAAGCAGGCTCTTGAGGCTGGCAAGAATGTGCGGCCATCCGTTCGAAACCGCTTTGACCAGCTGGGAATCCCGTCGCCCCATGGTGTGGGTCACGGTCAGTTTGACCGTTGAACCCTGGGCCTGAAGCTCGTAGCTCATGCGCGAAAACCCTTCCGCGGCGAGATCGGGGAACAGATGATTCAGCCAGGTGAGCACCAGCTTACGCGGCGGATCGATCTCCACCACTTCGCCGCTGTCGGCGGTGCGGCCGTCGGGAACCACGATCTTCCAGCCCGAGCCGACGTTCCAGTCGCATTCCTGATGCGTGCCCGCCCAGAACTTGCGCGTGAATTCAGGATCGATCAATGCCTGCCAGAGTTTTTCCGGCGTGGTGCGAATGTAGGTGACGTAGACAAACTCAGATTCAGCCATCGGTGTCTTGCTCCAGTTTCGATTTCAATTCCGCCAGCACACGCAGCCGGCCGCGCTCGTACTTGCCAATCCAGCGCTCGGCGATTTCGTGGATGGGCATCGGATTGAGGTAGTGGAGTTTCTCGCGACCGCGCCAGACTGGTATGACGAGTGAGGCCTCTTCCAGCAACTTCAAATGTTTGGTTACGGCCTGGCGCGTGCTCGCGAGGTGACGGCACAACGCAGTGAGCGTCTGCCCATTGCTGGTGTGCAGGCGGTCCAGCAGCAACCTTCGCTCCGGGGCCGCGAGAGCTTTGAAGACCTTGTCGGCATCGGCGCCCATTGCGGCAATAATAGGCAACTATTTGGTTGCATGTCAAGCCCCTGAGGTCGAGCAGAGGCGGGCTCGCGCCTGTTGCCCCCCTGGCGCCAGAATTGAGGCGCAGGGGGGGAGTCGGGGCGGGCAGGTCTTCCAATCGCCACCATCCATCTACAATGGAACACGAGATGAACTGGAAAGCGTTAGCTGCTGAAGTCGCCGCGGTGGGGGCGGGCGCGAGCTCGGATCAGCCGGTGACCGGCGTCGAGTATGACTCGCGCAAAGTGAAGCCGGGCGCGGTGTTTGTGGCCATCAAGGGCGGCTCGACGGATGGCAATCGCTATGTCGACAAGGCCATCAGCGCGGGCGCGCTGGGCATTATCACTGATTCGTCAAACACCTTCGATCATTTGCTGGTGTATGAGGCGGGTGTGCCGGTGCTCGAAGTAGAACACGGACGGCGCGCGCTGGCCGAAGCTTCCGCGGCATTTTTCTCTCATCCGGAAACGAAACTGAGCGCAACCGGAATTACTGGAACCAACGGGAAAACGACGACCGCATTCCTGACAGATGCCTTGCTGAACAGGGCGGAGCGCAAGACAGTGCTCGTGGGGACGATCGAGTATCACGTGGCGGGCCAGGTGCGCTCCAGCGTGCATACGACTCCGGAGTCGCGCGATCTATTTGAGTTGATGGCCGCAGGCCTCAGCCAAGGTGCAACGGAGTTGGTGACGGAAGTATCAAGCCATGGGCTCGACCAGGGACGCGCGATGGGATTGCACTTCGACGTGGCTGTGTTTACCAATCTGACTCGCGATCATCTCGACTACCACCAGACGATGGAGAAGTATTTTGCCGCCAAGCGGCTGTTGTTTGATGGGACCGTGTATCCGGCGCCGCGCGTGGCCGTGGTGAACGCCGACGATGCGCGGGGAACCGAATTGGCCGCAGCGGCGCGCCAGGCCGGCGCCGAAGTGAGGACCTACGGGATTGGCGCCGGCCAGTGGCGGGCATCGAGCTTTCGCTTGACTCCGCAGGGAGCGGTCATTGATCTCGAAACGCCGGCCGGTTCTGCGCGCGTGACGTCCAAACTCGCGGGGGAAGTGAACATCCGGAACTTGCTGGCAGCCTTTACGGCTGCCCACGCACGCGGCATTGGTTTCGAATCGTTGATCGAGTTTGTGCCGCAGCTCGAACCGGTGCCGGGGCGTTTTCAACCGGTGCCGGGGTGCCAACCATTTACGGTGATTGTGGACTATGCGCACACCGACGATGCGCTCAGAAACCTGATCGCGCTGGCGCGGCAGATGACGAGCCAGCCTTCGGGCCGCATCATTACCATGTTTGGCTGCGGCGGCGATCGCGACCGGACCAAGCGGCCCAAGATGGGGCGGGCCGCGGGCGCGGGCAGCGATTTTGTGGTGGCCACCAGCGACAATCCGCGCTCGGAAGCCCCCCTGGCGATTCTTGCCGAGATCGAGCCGGGATTGCGAGCAAGCGGCGTAAAATACTCGGTCGAGCCTGACCGCGCCGCGGCCATTCGCTTGGCGCTCCAGGCTGCCAAACCCGGCGACGTGGTTCTGCTGGCCGGCAAAGGGCATGAGAAGGAACAGATTCTGGCCGGCGGTCCGATTCCTTTCGACGACGCGCAGATTGCGCTTTCCGGGTTGAAGGATTTGGGCTATGGTGAATTGCAGTGAAACTGACCCTGGCAGAGGCGGCAATTGGCGCGGGCGCGGTGCTGGAGGCTCCGCCCGACCTGAACAATGCGGGGGCACTGACGGCGAGTGGCTACTCGATCGACTCGCGCACGGTGAACGCGGGCGATTTGTTTTTCGCAGTCCGCGGTGAGCGGCTCGATGGCCACGACTACCTGGCAGCGGCGCTTGAGCGCGGAGCTCAAGCGGCGGTGGTTTCGCGTGCTCGCGTGGCCGGCTTGCCGGATGCGGTTCTGGCCAAGCCGTTGCTGATCACCGAAGATCCCCTGCTCGCCTTGCAGGCACTGGCTGCGCATGTTCGCAGGCGCTGGGGCAAGCGCCTGGTGGCGATCACCGGCTCGGCAGGAAAGACGACGACCAAGGAAGCTGTGGCCGCGGCATTGGGCGCAAAGTACAACGTGCTTCGCTCGCGCGGGAATCTGAACAACGGATTCGGGCTGCCGCTTGGGCTGTTGCGCCTGGAGCCCGAGCATGAGTTCGCCGTGGTTGAGATGGGCATGAATCATGCCGGTGAAATTGCCATGCTGGCGCGCATCGCCTCGCCCGACTGGGGTGTGGTGACCAACGTGGGCACGGCACACATCGAGAATTTTTCCGATGGCCAAGCCGGCATTGCGCGCGCCAAGTTTGAACTGGTGGCGGCGCTGCCTGCCAACGGCGTGGCGTTTCTCAATTGCGACGATCCGTACGTCTCCCAGTTTGGCCGCGACTTTCCCGGGCGCGTGGTTTATTTTGGCGCCGGGCCTTGTGCAGATCCGCAGACGGTGGATGCTGGCGAGGATGGCGGCGGCCTGCACCTGCAGTTTCGCGCCGGCGAGCGCACGGGCACCTTTACCTTGCAGTTGCTCGGCATGCATAACGCGACCAATGCCATGGCAGGATTGGCGGTTGCGCTTGAAGCAGGCGTCGACCTGAACGCTGCTGTGGCCGCCTTGGCCGCACTTACCGCCGGAGACAAGCGCGGGCAGGTGATCGAGGTCGAGGGGGCGACGATTTGGAACGACTGCTACAACTCGAACCCCGAGGCACTGCGCTCCATGATTCGCGCGCTCGCTGCGCGGCCCGCAAGCCGCCGCATCCTGGTGGCGGGAGAGATGCTGGAACTGGGCGAGTATGGCGCCGCGATGCACGCTGCCTGCGGCCTCACCGCGGCTGAGGCGAGGCTCGATCTGGTGGTCGGGGTGCAGGGAAATGCGGTGCATCTGGCCACGGCTGCTTCGGCCGGCGGGGTGGCTTCGCTGTTTTTGCCGGATGCCGAAAGCGCCGGGCGCTGGCTGAAGAGCACGCTGCGTGCCGGCGACGTGGTATTGGTGAAAGGTTCGCGGGGCGTGCACCTGGAACGAGCGATTGAGGCTTTAACCGGTAACAAGCGGGCGGAGGACCAAGAGTGACAGGACACCGTTGTCCGGGTAAGGCAATCGCTCTGGTGGCGGCATGTGCATTTCTTTTCTCCCTCGCCGCGATGGCCGTCGAGCCGTCCTGGACCAGGCCGGTTGCGCCCGAGCGCATTGTGGGCAATCTCTATTACGTTGGCAGTGAAGAACTCGCCTCCTTCCTGATCGTCACGCCGCAGGGAAATATTCTCATCAACAGCACGCTGGCAGAAAACGTGCCCATGATCCGGCGGAACGTCGAGGCCCTAGGCTTTCACTTCAGCGACATCAAGATTCTGTTGATCAGCCATGCGCATTCGGACCATTGCGGGGGCAGCGCGCGGGTGAAGCGCCTCACCGGCGCCCAATATGAGGTGATGGACGCCGATGTGCCGGTGGTTGAGTCCGGCGGCAAGGCCGACTTTCTCTACGGCGACAACCATGCGCTCTATTTTGAGCCTAGCCTCGTGGATCGCATCCTGCACGACAACGATACGGTTACGCTGGGCGAGATGACTCTGACCGCGCACCTGACCGCCGGCCATACCCGCGGCACGACCACCTGGACCTTTGACGAGAGGGATGGCGAGCGCACTGTGCACGTGGTGATCGTGGGCGGACCGAATGTGAATGAAGGCTCCAAGTTGGTGGGAGACAGCGTCTATCCGAACATCACGGCCGACTTCCAACATGGTTTCGACGTGTTGAAGGGGCTGCCTTGCGATGTATTTCTGGGTGCGCATGGCAGTTTTTTTGGCCTGATGGCCAAGCTGGCGCGGGCCAGGGATGGGGATGGGGAAGCGTTCATCGATCCGAATGGCTACAGGGACTATATTGCCGATCGCGAACAGGCCTTCCAGGCCGAATTGAAACGCCAGCAGGCGTTGGCGCAATCGCAACCTGTTCCCCTGCCGCAGCCCGGGTCTGAGCCTATAAAATCACAGTGAAACCCGCCTCGTTCCGGCTCTGGAGGCCACTTGCTTTACTGGCTGCTCTACGAAAAGCTCTACCCATTCTTTCACCCCTTTCGCATTTTTCGGTATCTGACCTTTCGTACCGCGTTTGCCTCCCTCACAGCGCTATTGATTGCGCTGTTCATTGGCCCGTGGGTTATCCAGAAGTTGCGCGAATTCCAGATCGGCCAGTTCGTCCGCGAAGACGGACCGCAGTCGCACTTGAAGAAGTCCGGCACGCCTACCATGGGCGGCATTCTCATTGTGATTGCGATCTTGATGCCGACGATTTTATGGTCTGACCCTTCTAACCCCTACGTGTGGATCGCCGTATTTTCGACCCTGGCGTTCGGTGCGATCGGGTTCGCGGACGACTACATCAAGGTGGTGCAGCGGCGCAGCCTGGGGCTCACGGTAAGGGAAAAGCTCCTATGGCAGTTTTTGGCTGGTGCCGGGGTGGCCTTTTCGCTTGTGGCGCTTGATCAGTTCAGGATGTTTTCCACGCAGATGATGGTGCCCTTTGTGAAGAGCCTGCGACCAGATTTACTGTGGCATTGGTGGCCGGCTACTGTGCCGCACCTGGCATTGCTGGCGTTTGTACCGTTTGTCGCTGTGGTCGTTTTTGTGCTCACGCTTTCGTCGAACGCGGTCAACCTGACCGATGGCCTCGACGGGCTGGCGATTGGCTGCACGATCATTGCTGCAGCGGCGCTGGCGGTGTTGACGTATGTGAGCGGCCACGTGGTGTTTGCCGACTACCTGGAACTCGAGCGCATGCCGATGGTGGGCGAACTGACGGTGTTCTGTGGATCGACCGGCTGTTGCGGAGCCACAACCACTGCTTC
>DATDLS010000207.1:0-12101 GCA_036519195.1 Occallatibacter sp.
TGACAAAGGATGTGAGACGGGTGAAGCTCAAGCGCAATCGGAAGATCCCAGAAGTTATGGAGAAACTGGAGCTCGCCCTGGACCGGCTCAATGCCATGCGGATTCAGCACATGGATCAGAAGAGAATAGAATTTGTACTGACATAGTCCAAGAAATATTGAACATAAATAATAAATAGCCGAAAGTCATGGAATAGGAAGAATTCCACGCAAAACTGCTCGATGAGCGCTCTGGGATTTGTCTGAAAATTCGGCTGCAGACCGATCAGACACTTGAATCCTGTGCTTCAATAGGAATCGTTTGGGCATTGGTCACTCGTAACGAATTGCCTTCACAGGATCGAGGCTTGAGGCCCGTCGTGCAGGAAGCCAGCACGCAAAGACACCAACAGATGCCAACGTAAAGGCGACTGAGAAGAAAATGGTCGGATCCAATCGCGAAACGCCAATGGGCATCGAAGCCATGAGGTGGGCCAGCGGCAATGCGGCGCCAAGTCCGAAAACGAGTCCAACAGCTATCTGCCAGAGGCCGCGTTTCATTACGAGCAGGACAATGTCCGGCATCGTTGCGCCGAGTGCTATACGCACTCCGATTTCCTGGGTTCGGCTGATCGTGGCGTGGGCGATGACGGCGTAGATCCCGACTGAGGCCATCAGCATCGCGATAAGCGCGAAACCGAAGAAGACTTTTCCAAACAAGCTTAAAAACCAAACTTGATGCTCGATTGCGTTGTTCAGGCGGTAAGGGTCACTGAGCGGCAATTCCTGATCGAGGCTCTGCACGGCCATGCGCATCGACTGAAGCGGATCGTCGGCGCTCTCAACTACCAAAGCCATGTTGTCCCAGCCTTGCTGGCGATAGGGAACAAAGAGCAGGGGCTTGGGGTCATTTTCTTGGACTTCCTGGACCAGATCAGCTGAGATGCCGATGACGGTGATCCACTCGGTTGGCTTGTTCTTGTCGTCGAAGAGACGAAAACGCCTTCCAACGGGGTCCTGGCCCGGCCACAAGCGCGTTGCGGCATCGCGCGAGAGGATTGCGGCCTCGTGATGAGCGGTGCCGTCGATTTCATTGAAGTCGCGGCCGCGCAGGAGCGGGAGATGGACCGTATCAAGGTAGCCTACAGACTGGGCCACGAGCGAGATCCAAGGACGCTGCGCAGGATTCTGGATCGGAAGATGTTCAAGCTCGATTTGCTGTCGCGCGGCACCGAGTCCGGGTGCATCGGAAGCAATTGCAGCGTGCGAGACCCCAGGGATGGCGCGCAAGCGGGGGAGAAGCCGATCATAGAAGCGCTGGCGTGCATCGATATCCTTGTAGCGTTTATCGGGCAACTGGAGTCGCGCGGTTGTCAATTGGTTGGCAGGGATAAACGGATTGACGGAGAAGCTGTTCATCAGGCCTCGGACAAAGATTCCGGCTCCGCTCAGTAAGACGAGCGTCAGTGCGAACTGGAATATGACCAGCACCGCCGAGAGCCATCCCCCGTGGCGTCGCCCAACACTGTGAGCGCCCTCTTTGATAACTTCGGCGAAATCCGGCTTCGAGCATCGCAGAGCGGGCGCGATGCCAAAGAGTAATCCACTCAGAATGCAGAGAGCGGCGAAGTACCCGAAAACCGCGAAGTTCATTGTGAACTGGATCCAATAGGGCCTGATGATCACCGTGGAGAGATCGAACCAGTGAATGCCCGCCACAGCGAGAACGAGCCCCAGAACGCCCCCCATGGTGCTGAGGATGACACTTTCGATTAACAACTGGCGGACAACGCGCCAACGCGAAGCTCCTAGAGCAATTCTGATCGACATCTCGCGCTGTCTGGCGACCGAACGGCTCAGCATCATGTTAGCCACATCGGCGCATGCGATGAGCAGAACAAAGCCAACCGCACCAAGCATGAGGAGAAAGATGATTCGAATTGGGCCGCCATTAAATCGCTGCTGAAAGGTGAGCACGCTCACGCCGATGTTCTTGTCTTCTGGAAACTGACTGGCAAGCCGTCCTGCAATTCCGTTAAGCTCAGCATTGGCCTCGTGCAACGTGACTCCGGGCCTGAGGATCGAGTAGCCGACAAGCGTCCGGTGATCGCGCTTAGCCAGCTCAGGGGTTGGAAGCAAAGGCATCCAGAGGTCTACGCTATTGGGAAAGCGGAAACCTTTAGGCATGACGCCAACAATGGTTGCAGGCTGCCCGTTGACGCGGACCTGACGTCCGATGACGCCGAGAACACCGGCATATCGCTCCTGCCAGACGTTGTATCCGAGCACAAGGATGGGTGCGGCGCCGGGATGCTCGTCGCTCCGCAGGAAGGCGCGTCCAAGCAGGGCCTTCGTTTGAACCATAGAAAAGATGCCTGACGTTGCGCGCACGAGACGATATTGCTGGGGTGGGTTGCCACTTTCGCTGAGGATGCCGGCCTCATCGTCAGTTGCCTCGAAGGACTCTAAGAAGGTAGCCTGCGCGCGGTAGTCCTGAAAATCAGGATAGGAGATGGGCAGATTGCGATCATCCTGCGAAAGACTGCGGCTGATGATCGAAACCAGACGCTCACCTCCAGGCACCGGTACCGGCTTGAACAGCACGGCGTTTACCAGTGTGAAAACCATGGTGTTGAGCCCGATGCCCAGCGCGAGGGTCACGACGATTGCCGCCGAGAACCAGCGATGAGTAAGATTCGTGCGCAAAGCGTAACGCAGATCGTGTGCCATGGCAGCTCTATACTGTTCAGTGCGTAGCGCGGTTCCGAATTGCTGAAAATCTTGAGACCCGACCGCCTAACCTATGTAGCATTCGATATTTGTTGAGGTCAGGCTGTCAAGCGCGAAATGGCAGAATTTGACCGGCGTTTTTTCGATTGCCGCCGGTTAATTCCGCCAAACAAGACAACCAGCAGACAACAGATTACTACTTGATCAACAAATCAATGGTCTCGTGAAGAAGCACACTTGGGGTTCCGGCAATCCGCTGCCCGTTGAAGAAGCGGTACGATCTATATGTCGGTGAGGGAAAAAACCATGAAGACGTATCGCATTGCGACGGTGCCGGGCGATGGCATCGGCAAGGAAGTTGTCCCGGCCGGGCGCCGGGTCTTGCAGGAGCTGGCCGCTACAGACTGCTCGTTCGCCTTTGAATTTGAAGATTTTCCCTGGGGTGGGGACTACTATCGCCAGCACGGCGTCATGATGCCCGACGACGGACTCGACGCGCTGCGCGGCAAAGACGCCATTCTCTTCGGCTCTGCCGGCGATCCTGAGATCCCCGACCACATCACGCTTTGGGGTCTTCGCCTCAAGATTTGCCAGGGCCTGGATCAGTACGCCAATGTGCGCCCCACACGCATCCTTCCGGGAATCGATAGCCCGCTGCGCCACTGCCACGCGAGCGATCTCGACTGGGTCATCGTGCGCGAGAATACGGAAGGCGAGTACTCGGGGGTCGGCGGCCGCATGCACCAGGGACACCCCCTCGAAGTCGCTTCCGATCTCTCTCTGATGACGCGCGCAGGTGTCGAACGCATCATGCGCTTTGCCTTTCGCTTGGCACAGTCGCGCCCGCGCAAGCTGCTCACCGTGATCACCAAGAGCAATGCGCAGCGCCACGCCATGGTCATGTGGGATGAGATCGCCGCACAGGTCGGGGCGGAGTTCCCTGACGTGGCATGGGACAAGGAACTCGTGGATGCCGCCACCGCCCGCATGGTTAAACGCCCGGCATCGCTCGACACCATCGTTGCCACCAACCTGCACGCGGACATTCTGAGCGACCTTGCCGCCGCACTGGCCGGTAGCATGGGCATCGCACCCACGGCCAATATCAATCCAGAGCGCGTCTACCCGAGCATGTTTGAGCCGATCCACGGCTCGGCCTTCGATATCATGGGCAAAGGCATCGCCAATCCCATCGGTACATTCTGGTCGGTTGTCCTGTTGCTCGAGCACTTGGAAGAAAACAGCGCCGCCCAGCGCGTGATGAGAGCCGTTGAGCAGGTCACCGCCAATCCGACTCTGCACACGCCGGACCTGGGAGGATCAGCGACAACGGCGGAGCTGACCGAAGCCGTGTGCACCCAGATAGCCGCCACGGCGGGGAGCCCGGCTGGTTCTGCCTGAATCGTTCGCCTCAGCTGGCCGGCGCCTCCAACTTACGCAAACCGCAGACGTCACAGAAGAAATCACACCGCAGCCATGCCTAAAAGAACACCCGCAACTCCAACAGGCCCACATGACTCTCGATCTAGAAGCGCGCGTGATTGGCAAGCTCAGGCGCCGCATTTTGCCCTTTGTCGTGCTGCTCTACTTCGTCAGCTTTCTTGACCGCGTCAACGTCGGATTCGCCGCCTTCGGCATGAACCACGCGATCGGTCTCACATCGGCCATGTTCGGCTTCGGCGGCGGTCTGTTCTTTCTCAGTTACCTCCTCTTCGAAGTCCCCTCGAATCTCATCCTCTATCGCGTCGGCGCGCGCGTGTGGATCGCCCGCGTCATGATTAGTACCGGCCTCGTCTCGGCAGCCTCTGCATTCGTCACCGGGCCGCGCAGCTTTTACGCACTGCGCTTTTTGCTCGGCGCTTCAGAAGCCGGATTCTTTCCTGGCATCATTCTCTATCTGAGCCTGTGGTTCCCAGCACGTCACCGGGCCGTGGCAGTCGCGGCATTTATGGCCGCCGCGCCGTTGTCTATTGCCATCGGCTCGCCCATCTCTGGCGCCATCATGCAGATTTCTGCATTCGCCGGTCTCTACAACTGGCAGTGGCTCTATCTGATAGAAGCGCTACCTGCCATTGCGCTCGGCTTCCTCGTTCTCAGGGTGATGACCGACAACCCCGAACAGGCCACTTGGCTTGTGACTGAAGAGCGCCTATGGCTCATCGCCACGCTCAAGGCTGAGTCTGCGCAGTCCGCCGGCCACGATCGGCACACACTCGCCGCTCTCGCTGCGCTTGCCAATCCCCGAGTGCTCGCGCTCTCGCTGATCTATCTCGGAAGCTCCGCGGGCCTCTACACGCTCGGCCTCTGGTCGCCCCTGATTCTGGAGACCTTCCGCTTCTCATCGCTCACCATCGGTCTGCTCAACTCCGCACCGTCCTTGGTCGCCATCGCGGCCATGGTCGCCTGGGCTCACCACTCTGACCGCACGCTTGAACGCAAATGGCACGTGATTCTTCCCTGCGTCGCCGCGAGCCTTGGTTTCGCATGGGCTGGTCTCGCGCAGTCTGCCGTCACCCTCATCCTGGCGTTCACGGTCGTCAACATCGGGATCAACGCGGCTAAGGCGCCGCTGTGGGCCATGCCCAGCTCGTTTCTCTCCGGAGCCGGTGCGGCGGCGGGCATTGCCGTGATCAACTCCCTGGGCAATCTCGGCGGATTCCTCGGTCCATTCCTCACCGGCTGGCTCAAAGACAGATACGGCAACTACGCCGACGGCCTCTATAGCGTCGCTGCCATGCTTGCCGTCTCGGCGGTCGCCATGTTCCTGCTCAGTATGCAAACCGCCGAACCCGCCGAACTCACCGGGCCCGGCACCTAATGCGCCTTCGGTCACGATCGAAAAATCCCGGCGTGCGCAGACTCTCCCGCTCCTCAACAGAAGCACCCGATCAGGTTCGCTGATAATCCCGGATCACAGTTCATCCAGACTGAGGCTCATTAGGCGACGACATGTGGTTCTTTTTCGACAAACGGGGCAGCGCGGCGCATTCCTCGCAATCAGCCTGGAAGTGCCCCGTGACGGCGATCCATTGATTCAAGATGATCCTCAACAGGAGGGGGTACACATTTAGAGCGTGGCCTGGGGACAAAGCGCTCATAAGAGAGATTTCGTGCTTCCAGGCCGAGACCTCAATCTATGCTTCTATATTGGGGATTTGCGGACACTCTGGCCTTGCGCTCCGAGCTTTAGCGGCCAGGCGGCATGGGAGCACGCGCGGTCAATAATCGTGTCGAAATGCCTTCCGATGCGCCTGCCTTTTGTGAAGGTCAAACTGAATTGAGAACCATCGGATCGATTCGGTCGACGATGCGCCTTTTGATACCATCGGAGGCATTTCTGCATGGCAAAGGGAACAAAACGCAGATACAGGAAACTGATTCGGTCCGTACGTGACTCGGATTTCCGGTTTTTGGATCATGGAAGGAGTCTACTCTCGTTTCCCAAGCGCCGCAGCAAAGGACATCCGGGCTAAAATTTGAAGCTATTACATCGCTATAAAAGCTATGTAACCAACAAGTTACCGTGACTTGTTCTGGTGCGCTCGATGATACGACGCGGCTGTTGTTTCATGGAAGGAAAATGGCGCGAAACGAGAAACGCTCGTCACATTGTAGACCAGCATAAGTCATATTTAATCAACAGGGTACCGGTGTGTCGTCCGATGCTGAACGGTGGCCTGGGAGAGCAGATCATGGACTCTCCCTTCTCCAGGAACAAAGATAGATTTGAGATTGCAAACACTTACCGTCGAGCCGTGTGATCGAGCTCGCATTCCGAACCGGGCATTCACAGGAGACCCTGCCGTACACGGATTATTATGGCTGTGCGCAGTTGGATCCGGTCAGTCTCCTTGGATAGTTCATAGGGATCGCGGGGACCACTGTCCGAGAAGACGCTCCCTGTTCCTCCTAAGTGTGGCCGATGCACAACAATACGCGCTCCGGGTGTAGCGGGATTTTCTGGATTTGCGGCCCAAGGTTGATGCCCTTGGTCTACCTGGCCGTTTTCCCGCCCCCGTGGGGAATAGGATCCAAATCGCGCTCAACGTGTCGGCTCTGCCATAATCCGCCGCATTGATCGATCACCAATGAGTCGCCGGACCGTCACTCATCGAGCGGAGTTGGAACTTTCCACCGTGCCAGGCTCTACCGAGTTTGGAATTCCGAAAATCAGGTTCAACCTCATCGCAGGATAGAACCCATCGAAGGCGGGCGCACGCACCCTGAGCGCCGGCATTCGTAGCCAGGAATCATTACGGAATGCGAGCTTGCGGGCTGATTTGTTTGATGTCGTTGCTGATTGCCCATTCACAGGCTGCACTGGCCCAGGTGGATGCGTCCGGCGCGGAAGGTGACAACAGTTTTAGCCTCAAGCTTTCCGTAGATGAAGTGAATTTGACGTTTCATGCCGCCGATGCACATGGGATGCCGGTGAATGATTTGAAACTTGAAGAGCTCCGCATTCTGGATGACGGCCGGGCGCCGCGCCGGGTCGTCGGATTTCAACGGCTGGAGGACGCGCCGATTCGCGCTGGCATCCTGATGGATACGAGCGAATCGATGACCGAGCAGGTGGCACGCGACAAGGCGATCTCGATCAGGTATGCCGGGCACATGCTGCGCCAAAGAGCGGATAAGGGGTTCCTGATGGACTTCGGATATACGTCGAAGCTGCTGACGCCGTGGACGAGCGATTCGGCGGCGTTGGCCACAGGGATTGGCAACGTGGCTGCGGGCAAACAGAATCCGCTGGGCGGAACAGCGTTGTTCGATGCGCTTTTTCGAGCGTGCTTTTCAGAATTCAGCAAAGTTGATCACGCGACGAGCGGCAATTTCATCCTGCTGTTTTCTGACGGCCAGGACAACGCAAGCCGGACTTCCCTCCAGCAAGCCGTGGACATGTGCCAGCGCAGCGACACGGCGGTGTATGTGTTTCGAGCGACGGCGGGCACGCAGCTTTTCTCATCCGGGCCGAAAACGCTGCGCGAACTGGCTGAGCAAACTGGAGGCCGAGTGTTCAATGTGGGCGACTCCGATAATGAAATTGACTCTGACCTTGGCTTCATCGAAGCGGAACTGCGGAATCAGTATCGGATTATCTATAACCCGGCAGAGCTTAAGCGCAACGGGATGTTTCATCGTATCGAGCTGCAGACTCCGGAACGTGTCGCAACGATAAGCATTCGATCAGGATATTACGCACCGGATCGGTGATCGAATGCCGATGGATGCACGCGCTTGTCACACGGCGGCGCTCAGCCGCGGTCTTCAAGGCTCCTCAAATGGATGCCCAACTGCTGACATTTCTTGTAGAGATGGCTGCGCTCGAGACCGAGGGCGCGGGCAGTGTGCGAAATATTGTGATGATGACGATCGAGCTCAAGGAGGACTTCGGCGCGCTCAAATCCGAGCACGCGCTCGGCGAGTGGACCGTTCGGATGTGAACCAGCCGAAACTGGAGTTTCGGAATGAACAGTTGCAGGGTGAACTGGATTGAGGTCCCGCACAGGAACGCCGACCTGCGCGGACGGTAACGCAAGCTCGACATCCGTCGAGTCGATTTCAGATCCAGCGAGTAGAAGCAACCGCTCGACGACGTTACGCAGTTCGCGAATATTGCCAGGCCACGCGTATTGCTTGAGTGCATCAATGGCGGAGAGCGTAAATGGGACGGGCTTCCAGCCATTTTGCGCGCAGACCTGAGACACAAAATGTGCGACCAGAGCCGGCAGGTCTTCCGTGCGCTGGCGAAGCGGTGGCAACTCGACCGGAAAGACGACGACGCGATGATAGAGGTCGCGCCGGAAGAGTCCGGACTCGACCAACTGCTCGAGATTGCGATGAGTGGCGACGAGCACGCGGACATCCACGGTGGTGGGCTTGTCCGAGCCAATGCGTTCCACTTCTCCTTCTTCCAGTACTCGCAGCAGCTTGGCTTGCATGGCGGCAGGCATGTCGCCAACTTCATCGAGCAACAGTGTGCCGCGATGCGCTTGCTCGAATTTCCCAGTGTGGCGCTGTGCGGCGCCGGTGAAGGATCCCTTCTCATGGCCGAACAGCTCACTCTCAATCAGTTCAGCCGGCACAGCGGCACAGTTGAGGGTGACGAAGGGCGAACGCGCGCGGGGACTTTTCTCGTGCAGCGTGCGGGCTACGAGTTCCTTGCCGGTGCCGGTTTCTCCGTAGATGCAGACGCGCGACTGGCTTTTGGCTACACGCTCAATCTGCGTCATAACGCGCTGCATGGCCGGGCCGGCAAAGACCAGCGCATGCTTGCCGACACGGGCGCGCAAGTCTTCATTTTCGGTCTCAAGGCGGGTCAGCTTGAGGGCGTTTTCCACCGTCACCAGAAGCTTCTCTGTGGACAGAGGCTTTTCAAGAAAGTCCAACGCGCCCAGGCGGGTGGCACGCACGGCCATCTCGATGTGGGCCTGCCCGCTCATCATCACTACCGGAGCGGTGACGCCGGCGGCCTTCAAGTCCTCAAGCAGCGCGAGACCGTCACGGCGCGGCATGACCACATCACTGAGGATTAGATCGAAGGGCTGGGTGCGCGCCAGTTCCAGTGCGCGCGCGGCGTTGTCGCAAACCACGGCCTCGTTGCCGGCAAGGCGGAAGGCGCGTGACAGCGAGGCCAAAGTGTTGGCCTCGTCGTCGACGATGAGAATCTTTGCGTTTGCGGTCATGAGGATGTTCCTTCTGCCTGCGGCAGTGTGATCACAAAGGTAGCACCCTTGCCCGTCGAGCTCTCTACCTTAATTGCGCCGTTGTGATCGGCGACGACCGACTGCACAATGGCCAGACCAAGGCCGGTGCCATACTGCTTGGTGGTGTAATAGGGCGTGAACAGCCGCTCGCACTCTTCGGGCGTGAGGCCTTGGCCGGTGTCCGCAACGCGGATCTCACCTTTGCCTTCGTGGATTGCGGATGAGAGTACCAGTTCCCCGCCATCGGGCATGGCGTCCATGGCATTCAATACAAGATTGGAGAGTGCGCGATGGAGCAGTTCCGGATCGGCCTCGATCCAGAGCGGTTGCGATGCGATGTTTAGGCAGCAATTGATTTTCGCTGGCACGGAATCGCCGGCTCCGGCGGAGTCAACGGTTCGCGATGCGGCCGGGAAATAGAGCCTGGCAACGCGCTCCAGGGCCTCATTCAAATCGATGCGTTCAAGCCGAGGTTTGGGCATGCGGCTGAATTCGCTGAAGCGGCCAATGATGGTTTTCAGGTTGGCGATTTCCATGCCAAGGGTGCGCGTGCTCTCGCGAAACACTTCGTCGAATTCCTCCTCCGATAGTTCGCGCGCGCGCACCAGGTTTTCTACTGTGAGTTGCAGGGGGAAGAGCGGGTTCTTGAGCTCGTGCGCCAGACGGCGCGCCAATTCGCGCCATGCAGCTACGCGTTCTGTCTGCACCAGCCGATCGCGCTGCGAGACAAGTTCGCTGGTCATGTGGTTGAAGCTGCGCGCCAACACACTCACTTCATCCCGGCCGCGTTCCGGCACCTGCACATCCCAGTTCCCTGCCGCCACTTCTTCGGCGGCGTGGGCCAGGCGTTCAATAGGCCGTGACACGCGGGCGGCGATCCACAAGCTGGCGAGAATGGCCAGCAGAATGCCGCCGGCCGCAACCCCATAGGCAATGGCACGAATGTGCTGTTGCGCCTGAACCAGGCCGGAGCGGGAGATGGCAACGGTAAGTACGGCGAGCACGGCGCCGGTATCGCTTTTGAGAGGAATGGCTGTGGCATTGATGGAGTCTTCTCCGCGGCTGGTGAGATAAAGGATGGCGCTGGTCTGCTGGCCACTGTTGCGAGCCGAGTCAATGAGCGCCTGATAGCGTGAAGCGTTGGGAGCGGGTCCGGTGGCCGTCAACAGGCGCGCCGCATCGAATGCCGGCGAGGAGCGCGACACAGCGGACGCGTTGGAGGTGTGTTCACTGTAAAGGGAGATGGTCATGCCCGGAGCAGTGGGCAAATCGGCCAGGAAAGATTGGTCAAGGCGCTTGCCGCCGATGATGTGAATCGGTGCATTGGACACGTCGGAGAGATAAACGCCGCGCCTGGCAAACAGGCCAAGAGCGATGGCGCCATCCGGCATTTCCTCCGATTTGAGGAAGGCAGATTGAGGGCCATTGGCCGCCGGTTCGGGATAGCCGAATCGCGCAGGCCACTGTGCCGAGCTGACGATGTTGCCATCCGGGCCGACGATTTCGAGGAAATCGAGCTGTTCCACCTGAGCCAAGGTTTGCGCCTCGGTAAGGTACGCCGACGCGTCGCCCGACTGTTCGAGTTCGAGAGCTAGGCCGCGCATCCGCTCGCTGGAAGCAATGCGAGCGACGGCCGCGGCTACCTCGAGAGTGCGATGCTGAAACTCGTGCTGAAACTGGCTAACGAAGAGCCCCGTCTCCTCCTGATCGCGCTGCTCGAAGACCTGGCGGATGCGAACGAGCACAGTCGACGCGACGGCGGCGACAATGACAGCAACCATGAGCGAGAGCAGCAGCAACAGTTTTTGGCGCAGGCTCACGGCACATCCTCCAACGAAATGTTGGCCAGTTGCGGCGTGCCGTCAGCGCTCAGGCACAGGTCACGCACCCGGCCGCCGAAGGCATAGGCGCGGGGAAGGTAGAGCAAGGGGATGATCAAGTGGGTGTCAAGAAATTCACGCTCGACCTTGTAGATGGCCGCTGGGGTCGAATCCGTGATGGGGATCGGAAGACCGGCGTCGCGGAGGATCGAATCGAGCGCGGATTGCGGCTGAGTTGTTGGGAGCAGGAAGCGGCGCAAAGTGAGATCGATATGCTGCGGGACTGATGGAGCAGTCAGCTGCACGTTGAAGCCGGCATCGCGCAGGTTGAGCGCAATTCGCTGCGCCATCAATAGCATCGTCGGGCTGGGATCGGCGGCGAGCGTGAGGGTTGAAGGGCTGGCGCCGCCGCGAAGTTCATTCGCTTTCTTTAAGTCACGGTCTGTGGAGAAAAGAAATGAGTAACCTGTAAGATCGGCAGGCAGAAGGGATGCCGTAATCTCCCCCTGCTTTTGAAAGATGACATTGGAAAGCGCGCCGCGGTCGATGGCCAGCTCAATGGCCGCGCGAAGATGCGGGCTGGCGAGCACACCGGAGTCAGAGACGGTAAGGGCGAGCAGCGAAACATTGGGCGAAGCTACGACGTTGAGGTGCTGATCATGCGCTTGGCGCAACTGTTCGGCAGGCACATCGACCAAGTCGGCGCGACCTACAGTCAGGTCGAGCCACTGATCGCGGATGGAGCGGTGAGCGCGGAGCTCGACACCGTCAAGAAAGGGACGGCCGGACCAGCAATTGTCGTTGGCTGCGAGCCTCAGGACGCCGTCGGCGGCAGAGCTGAACTGAAAGGGGCCGGTACCGACAGA